>DYDE01000123.1 GCA_020718065.1 Marinifilum sp.
TGGTTCAATTCCAGTCGATGCCACAAAAATAAGCTCAGATTTTTATCTGGGCTTTTTTATTATGGGATATGCATAAAAGCTTATAAAATATAATATTATAAAATAAAAGAGGCTATCTAAAATGCAGATAGCCTCTCCTTACTATATTATAATCAAAAAAAATTATTGAACTATAATTTTTTCTGTTTTTAACAATTGATTTCCTTTAACAGTTATTAAATAAACGCCTTTTGCTAAAGAAGCGATATTAATCTTATTGTTTCCTGTTGTAATTTGCTGTTTACTTAGCAATTGTCCACTTATATTAATTATTTCAGCAGTAATATCTCCATTAACATCACTTAAATAAATATTAATTGTCCCATTGCTTGGATTTGGATATATTCTGAAAACATTAGTATTAGTAACATCTTTTAACCCAACAGAAGTAAGTTTAAATTTAGCTACTTCGAAATTTGGTAAAGCAGCGCCATTATATGCTCCAACAGAAAAGATTTTTATAGTATCATTTGGATATAATTTTGATGAATTAGAATTAAATATGTTAGATGCACCAGTAGGTTTTCCACCAAAATTATAAACCCATGTATTGCTAGCAAATTCATATACATGTGTAGTGTCTTCATAAAGAGGGTTTCCTCCACTTCTTTCACCTCCAATGGTAAAGAAGTAACCATTACATGCAGTACCACCCATTCTACTTAGACCAGGATAAGTTGTAGAGATATCTGGAGCAGCAGCCCAAGTGATAAGAGATGCATTTGCACCAATTGTTCCTACATAAACTGATTTTAAATATGCACCAGCATAACCACCAGCAATTATAATTTTATTTCCCCAAATACCAATACCAAAAGCTCTTCTTCCAGCTCCTGATGGTAATGCATTTGTTCCTGTTAGAGTAATCCATGTATTAGTTGCAGGACGATAAGCAAATACTTGCAAATTTGTTGTAGGTGTTGTTGACCATGGTCCTCCCATAACAAAAATAACACTATCTCCCCAACTTACAGCTCCATGTCCTCCTCTTGCTATAGGAAGGGGGGCTCTTGTTGTCCATTGACCAGTAATACGTGAATATTCATACACATCAGTGCCTGAACCAGCAGCTGCTGTTCCTCCTCCAATATAATATATCTTTCCATTACAAGCAACCATAGCTCCTTGAGTTTTAATAGCTGGTAATGCAGTACCGGTAACCCAAGTACCACCACCAGTTCCTGCAGTATTGATTTTATATTTTAGGAAAGTAGTTGTACCAGCTCCTGCTGCACCATCTGGAGTATGAGCATATAGCGTATCATCTATTATTACACTCTCAGCATATAAAGTAGCAGCTGGGAGTGCTGGAAAAGTAGCTAAAGGATACCAGGCACTATAGTAAGTAGCAGAGGGAGATAATACCATTGGAGAAGGTGCATCGCTTAATATATTACCACTTCCAATATCACTATTTAAGTTTTGTGCAGAAACATTTGCACATACAAACAAGCATAAAACTATGCTTAAAGAATAGAATAATTTTTTCATAATAATTAAATTTAGTTAATAAATACTTTTTACTGATGTAAAAGTATAAAATAATATATTAATAATAAAAAAAAAAAGTATTTATAATTACACCAATGAAATAAGTTAATAATAAGAGAAGTTCGTAGAAAAATTAATCTGAATTCAGAATAATTTTGCAATTTTAACCAATAAACAACAATAATTTATACTAATTCTTTTTGTGTTATTTAGGAGTTTTGGTGCTTTGATGATTTAAAATTTAGGCAACCAAAACTCAAAAACACAAAATTTCACAAAAAGGTTTAATTTAGGTGGGTTGTTTCAATATCTATAAATTTAACCCATAGTCAGGTTATAAAGTAACAAATAACATAAAGTATATATTATAAAAAATAATGTAAATTTGCTGATAGAAAATCATTCTATAAATTAAGATTTGTTTAAAAGATTTAAAATAAGCCCTGTAACAGACAACGAACTAATTGCTAAATATAAAGAGACCAGCAATAATTCGTACGTTGGCGAATTGTTTAAAAGATATTCTCATTTGGTATTCGGGGTTTGCATGAAGTATTTGAAAGATACTGACAATAGCAAAGATGCTGTTATGCAAATTTTTGAAAAGCTTTTAACAGATCTAAACAAACACAAAATAGATAATTTTAAAAGCTGGTTGTACTCTGTTTCAAAGAATCATTGTCTTATGAGTATAAGAAATCAACAGGTTCAGGTTTCATTTCAGGATACAATTAAAAATAATAATTCTGTTATGGAAATGGATTATAATTTGCATCTTATCAATGAAAAAGAAATAGAATTAAATAATCTGGAAAAAGCAATTGAGGAACTAAATTCAAATCAAAAAATATGTATTGAACTTTTTTACTTAAAAGAGAAATGTTATCAGGAGGTTTCAGAAATTACAGGTTATTCAATGAACGAAGTAAAGAGCCATATTCAAAATGGAAAACGTAATTTGAAAATTATTTTATCACAACAAAATGAAAAAAATTGATTTAAATAACATATTTTCTGAAACGGATTGCATACCTGAACAAATATTATTCGATTATCAGGATAATAAGTTGAGTAGCAAAGAAAGGTACGTTATTGAAAAACATCTTGCTAATTGCGAAATTTGTTCAGATGCAATTGAGGGTTTAGCTTTAATTAAAAATAGAAATAAAATAAGGAAATCTTTAAAATATATAAATACTGCTATTGATAGACATTCGTATCAAAAAAAAACCAAAACGATTTCTATAAATATGCCTACAAAACTTGCAATAGCAGCAACAATTACAATTTTAATAGGAATATCTTTTCTTTTTACCCATTATCTTAGAAACTACAATGATAAAGTATTAGCTGAAAACACTATAAAAACTGATAACAATCAGGTAAATAATTATTTATCACCGGTTATAGCCGTAGATTCTGAAGACACGAAACATAAAACAATTATAAATAACAACAAGTTTAAAGTTTTACCAGAAAGAAACACAATTATTGTTGATGGTATTGTTGAAGAAGAAAAATATTTTTCAATAATTCCAAATACTATAGAAATTCCTAAGGAAGATTTAAAGGACATTAAATCAGATGATAGTATTAATACGAAATCACCTGTTGTCTTTAAAAATGATTTGGCAAAAACTACTACTGATGATAACACATTAGTTTATGAAGTGCAAGTAAATGAAGAAAAGGTAGCTGAATCTCAGCTTGATGCTGACAAAGTTGCAGGGGGAATGACAGTTAAAAATGATAAAAAAGATGAAAGCTCTGGTTATAAAAAAGAGAAAGAAAAAAATGTTTTATCAATAAGCGATATTGTTAGTTCTAATGTTAAACGAAATGAAGGTAATGCCCCAAGCACAGCACAAAATCAAAACAATTCTGTTATTACAAATGAAATATATAATCAGGCAATAGAAAAATATAATATCAAGGAATATATTGTTGCAAAACAGATGTTTGAACAAATTTTAATCAATGATAAGTTCAATTATAATGCAAAATATTATAAATCTCTTTGTTTGTTTTATCTTGAAGATAACAATAATGCTATAATTGAATTTAATGAATTATTGAAAAACAAAAATGGCATATACTACGATTCACTGAAATGGTTTAAAGCTCTAGCATTAATTAAAAACGGGGCTAAAAAGGAAGCAAAAAAAATTTTGGAGGAAATTATTAAAAGTAATAGTACATTCAAAAATGATGCTGAACAAAAATTAAAAGAGATTTAAATTTATTCCTAACTTTGCTCACTTTTTTAAAATTAAAAAGATGAGTGAAGAAATCGAAAAAACAAAGTGTCTTATTATCGGATCTGGTCCTGCAGGTTATACAGCAGCGATATATGCTGCAAGAGCGGATTTAAAACCCATAATATATCAAGGATTACAACCTGGTGGTCAGTTGACTATTACTACAGAAGTTGATAATTTCCCTGGTTATCCAAATGGAGTTCACGGTGTAGCTATGATGGAAGATTTAAAAAAACAGGCAGAACGTTTTGGAACTGATGTTAGATGGGGAGTGGTATCTAAAGTTGACTTTTCTGCGAAACCTTATGAAATTACAATTGATGAAACTAAAAGAATATTGGCTGATTCGGTTATTATTGCTACCGGTGCTACAGCAAAATGGCTTGGATTAGAATCTGAAAAAAAATATAATGGTTTTGGTGTTTCTGCTTGTGCTTTATGTGATGGGTTTTTCTATAAAGGACAAGATATTGCAATTGTCGGAGGAGGAGATACCGCAGCAGAAGAGGCTACATATCTTGCTAAACTTTGTAAAAAAGTATATATGATTGTAAGAAGGGATGAACTCAGAGCTTCAAAAGCCATGCAACATAAAGTTGCAAATACTCCAAATATTGAAATGTTATGGAATCATACTACAAAGGAGATTATTGGAGACAAAGCTGTTAATGGTGTTATAGTTCAAAATACCAAAACAGGTATTGAAACAAAAATAGATATTACTGGTTTTTTTGTAGCAATAGGACATAAGCCCAATTCTGAAGTGTTTAAAGATCAGTTGGAATTAGATAAAAATGGCTATATAATTACTAAACCAAATTCTACAAAAACAAATATTGATGGAGTATTTGCTGCTGGTGACGTGCAAGATCATTTATACAGACAAGCAGTTACTGCCGCTGGAAGTGGCTGCATGGCGGCGATTGAAGCCGAGCGTTACTTATCAACAATTTAATATCTTTTGTAATTTGCCTATTTAAAGCATAATATTAAAAAATATTTATAACCTATTTGTAATTAAAAATAAAACTGTATATTTGCACCTCTTTTTCAAAAAGTGTAAATATATATTAACAAAATAAAGCAATGAAAGAAGATTTTGTAAAATTCGTTGAAAATACTGTAATAGTAAAAAAAGATTTTCCTAAATTTAAAGCTGGTGATACTGTTACAGTTCATTATAAAATTATTGAAGGTAGCAAAGAACGTATTCAGCAATATCAAGGAGTGGTAATTCAATTATCAGGTGCTGGTGTTAATCAGACTTTTACTGTTAGAAAAATATCTGGAAATATAGGTGTAGAAAGAATATTGCCGTTATCTTCTCCTTTTATAGAAAAGATTGAAGTTAATAAAAGAGGTGTTGTTAGAAGAGCAAAAATATTTTACATTAGAGAACTAAGAGGAAAGAAAGCAAGAATAAAAGAAAAACGCGTTTAACTTTTACATATTTCAATATAAATAAGAGAAAGCAGAATATTTATTCTGCTTTTTTTATTATAACCTAATTAAATTGTAACTTTTTAAATTTTATATAAAATTTAAATTACTACTAATTGGTTTGATTGATAAAATTTTTATATTTGTAAAGAAATATTTTACAAATTGCATTTTTATTTCTAAAAATGAAGGAATGGCAGAATCAAATGACGAAATAGAATTAAGCATTGCAGACATAAGAAAACTTATTGAAGTTATAAAAAACACTTATAACTATGACTTTGGTAATTATGCTTTAACCGCTTTTAAAAGAAGAATTTCAAAATTTCTTTTAAATAATAACATGTATAGAATTGATGAACTCATTTCTAAATTAAGTAAAGACAAGTCGGTTTATGCAAAATTTTTAATTGATATTAGAATAGAAATTACTGAATTGTTCAGAGATCCTTCCTTTTGGAGACATTTTAGAGATAAAACACTGCAAACGCTCAATCATAATTATCAAAAAATTAATATCTGGATTGTTAACAGTTCAACTGGAGATGAAATTTTCACATTAGCCATTGTTCTAAAAGAATGTGGGCTTTTTGAAAAAACCAATATATATGCTACCGATCTTAGCGAAGAAATTTTAAATAGATCCAAGTCTGGCTTATTTCCTATTTCTAAATTAGAAAACAGTGAAGCTAATTACAAACGTTTCAATGAAAAAGGCAATTTTAGCGATTATTACAAAGCAGATAAAAATACTTTTTTGATGAATGGAAATCTTTTAACCAATACTAAATTTCTTACGAACGATCTTACAGATAATCCGCTTTCAAAAACCATACAGGTTATTTTATCAAGAAATAATTTTATTTATTATAATTCAATATTACAAGACAGTATTACAAATGTTTTTCATAAATGTTTAGCACTAAACGGATATTTGGTTTTGGGTATTAAAGAATCCTTAATTGGAAGCAGGGATGTGAAGAAATTTTTTGTTGAAAATGAAAATGAAAAGATTTTTAAAAAGATTGATGCATAAATTTTAATTTACAAATTGAGAACGTATTAAATGAAATACAAAATAATTATAATTGGCGGTTCAGCAGGGAGTTTCCAAGTAGTTACTAATATTTTGGCCAATATACCCAAAGATTATAATATCCCTATTGTATTAGCACTTCATCGTTTGAAACATGTTAGACATGGTTTTGTCGAAGCTCTTTCACTTAAATCTGGCTTACCAGTTGTTGAACCAAATGATAAAGAAAGCATGAAAGCAGGAAAAGTTTATTTAGCTCCCTCAAATTATCACTTATACATTGAACTGGCAGGAACTTTTGCTTTATCTACGGAAGAATCTGTTAACCACTCTCGACCTTCTATTGATTTAACCCTAATGACAGGTGCTTATTCATTTAAAAATAAAGCTATTGGAATTATATTATCAGGAGCAAATAGAGATGGAGCATATGGGTTAAAGAAAATTAAAGATTGGGGTGGCGTAACCATTGTTCAAGACCCTGATGAAGCACAGGTAAACACCATGCCCCTTGCTGCTATTGATAAAACAAAAGATGTAGATTACATATATAAAACCAATGAAATTATAAAATTTTTAATTAATTTGCCAAAAATATAAATGCTATTAATATGCGATTATTTAAACCTTTAATAATTACTTTATTTATACTTCTGATTATATTGTTTATTGTTTCAATTATTCTATTTAATAAATTGTCAGTTATTCAGAATTCACTGGGCATAGGAATGAATAATTCAGATTTAAACGGATTGGTGCATACTAATTTTCGCTTGGTGTTTATTTTGGTTTCAATTATTTGTGGTATTGGTATTATCTCATTAATATTTTTTATTCTTTCTGAACTTTCTAAGAATTTGTCAATTTTTAATCATAAAAATCAGTCATTTTCAAATGACAATAATGATAATTCTAAGAACAAAAAAGGCGCAAATATAGATGAAGATAAAGACAAGCAGTATCAATTAAATCAAATAAAAGCAGAGAATTTTATCAACAAATTTAATGAAAGGCTTAACAAAAAAGAGAAACTAAATAGTATTGCTAAAAATATATTGGTAGAATTTGCTGATTTATTTCAGATTGTTCAAGGAGAAATATATTTAATTGAAAATAATAAAATTAGATTGCTTGAAACATACGCTTATTATGTGCCAGAAGGGAAAATTATTGAATTTGAAATTGGAGATGGGCTAATAGGTCAAGTTGCAAAAGAAAAAAAGTCCCTCACACTTGATAATATTCCTGAAAATTATATAACTGTTGCTTCTGGTTTGGGAAAAGCAACTCCTTCTAATCTTATAATATTCCCTTTGATTTACGAACAAAACCTTATAGGAATAATTGAACTTGCTTCTTTTTCTAAGTTTTCTAAATATGACGAAGCTTTATGTATGAATGTATCAAATATTTTAGGTAAATATTTCAGTCAAAATATTTCAAAGAAACATCAAGATAATGATGAAAATTAAAAGAAAATATATTATACTATTTGCTTTATGTATAGGCTTGTTTTTTCCCGTTTTATCTTGGGTAATTGAGATTTCTTATTTAAACGCAGCGTTTTCCTTTTCAGGGTTACGAAGTATCCATATCTTCAACCCATCGCTTTTTATTATCGACCTATTTCCCTTAATATTTGCTTTTATTTCTTTTGTTTTCTACGATAAATGGATAAAACTTTATACTGAATACAAAAGTGTATCCCAAAGTTTTGAAAATCAAACTTCAAATATTAAAAATGTTGCCACTTTTGCTGAAAAAATTGGTAATGGTGAATACGACTATGAGTTTAATATGGCTGATGATAATGATACTCTTAGTAAAACTATTAAAAACTTACGTGATAAACTAAGTGAAAACAACAAACAAGAAACAATGCGAAATTGGATTATGGTTGGAAAAGATAAGATTTCCAATATTGTCCGAATGCATAACGATATAGACAAATTGTCGTATGAAGTTCTTGTTGAGTTAATAAAATATATACATGTAATTCAAGGTGCTTTTTATCTTTATAATGATAATAAAAATAGCCTTAAAATTATAGCAAGTTATGCTTATAATCGGAAAAAATATCTTGATACAGAGATTAAACTTGGAGTAAGTCTTGTAGGAGAGGCAGCTATTGAACAAGATATAATTCATAGAAAAGAAATACCAGCTGATTATGTTACAATAACTTCAGGCATATTAGGTGATAAAAAACCTCAAAGTATATTAATAGTTCCATTAATATCAGAAGAGAAACTTCAGGGAGCATTAGAATTTGCTTCTTTAGGTGATTTTAAACAAGTAGAAATAAATTTCCTTAAAGAAATTGCCGAAATAATTGCTCGTGCTATTTATAACCTTCAAGTAAATGAAAAAACAGAACATTTGTTGAAGGAATCTCAGCAAATGACAAGAGAATTGCAAGAGAATGAAGAAAAACTGAGACAAAATGCTGAAGAAATGAGAGCCACTCAGGAAGAACTTGAAAATACTAACAAAAATCTTCAAGATAAAGTTGAAGAAGTAAATCAAAGCCAAAAACGATTGTATTCTCTTCTCGAAAACGCCTCAGAGCTTATTTTAATTTATGATGAGAATAAGAAACTTAAATATGTTAGTCCATCTTCTCATAGAATTGTTGGTTATGACGAAGAAGAAATGAAAACTGGAAAAGATTTTGATCGTATAAACTTTAAAGGACAACAAATAATAGACAAACTATTTGAGGATTTAATTAATAATCCTAGTCAGCCTCAAACAGTTGAATATACTTACCTACATAAAGAAGGAACTAAAATATTTCTAGAAACACATGGTAGAAATTTATTGCATGATTCTGCAATAAATGGACTTATTCTCAATACCAGTGATATTACAGAACGTAAACGTGCTGAGAAAGAACAAAGAATGCGTGGTCAAATGCAATCTTTATCTGAAAATAGTCCTGATATGATTATGAGAGTTGATACAAATGGATATATTTTTTATAACAATCCTATGTTTGAAACTTATACAGGTATAAAATCAGATGAGTTTAATAAGAAAAATTTCAAGGAGTTAGCATTTTTCCCTGTAATTATAGACTCTTTTACATCATTAATTTCGGAGATTGTAAAGAAGAAAGAAAAGATTAGTCGAGAATTTAATTTTCCGACTATAAATAATGAAGAACGAATAATGAATATCAATGCAATTCCTGAATTTAATGAAGAAAAGAAGATTGAAACAATTTTATTTGTATTACATGATATCACAGAACAAAAACAAATAGAATTGATGATTCGTGATAAAAATAAAAAAATTACTGAAAGTATCAATTACGCTCATAGAATTCAAGAATGTATATTGCCAAATAAAAGAATTATTCAGAAAGTATTTAAACAATCATTTATATATTATAAACCAAAAGACGTAGTAAGTGGAGACTTTCCGTATTTTTACACAAAAGATGATGATATTTACATTGCAGTAATAGATTGCACAGGACACGGGGTGCCAGGAGCAATGCTTTCAATGATTGGCTACTTTTTAATGAACCAGATTTTAAGCTTGCCAACAGTATATAATCCCGGAGAAATTTTAAATCAATTGCATGCAGGGGTAATTTCAACTTTACGACAAGATCAGGAAGGTGCAAGCGCAAGAGATGGAATGGATGTTGCACTTTGTAAAATAAATTTAAATAAAAATGAACTTCAGTATGCTGGAGCTCATCGGCCTCTTTACCATATTCAAAATGGTGAATTAATAGAATATAAAGGAACAAAATCTGCTATTGGAGGAATACCAAAAGAAGGACAAGAAACCATAAAATTTCAAAATTATATAATTCCTATAAAAGTTGATGATTCAATTTTCTTTTTTTCTGATGGAATTGTAGATCAATTTGGCGGACCAGATGGAACCAAATATTTTACAAAACGTATAAAAAAAATTATAATAGAATCTCAAGAATTAACAATGCCTCAAATTCATAAAACCTTGAGAGAAGATTATGAAAACTGGTTAGGTACTGGGAAACAAATTGATGATGTTCTTTTAATTGGTATTCGTTTTTAATTTTATTAATATAAAAATTATTATATTTGAAAGAAATTTTAATTGCTTTAACAAAAAAATAAAAATATGGAACAAAAAAGTATTGATTATATGAAACTTATATACTCCTTCCACGAGGAAATGCTTCGCAACGACTTTACCCTCGTTTATGAAGGAGAAATAACACATCAGATAACAAAAGCATTTACTTCTCTTGCTGAAAACAACATGGAGAGAATGAGTGAAGATACTTCAATTAAGAAAAAAGTATTCCATGTAATGGTAGAATGCTTGCAAAACCTTAGTAAACACTCAGAAGAAAATGACCTTACTAAATATGGTGGTGGTCCTGCTGGTAACGGTATTTTTATTGTAGGTAAATTAGGTGAAACAACTAATCAACAATATCATGTTATTACAGGCAATCCTATTGAAAATGAAAAAATGCCAGAGCTATTAGCGTTACTTGAAAAAATTAATGAATTAGACAAAGAAGGCTTAAAAGAGTTTTATAAGAGACAAATGCGTGAAGGCACTTTATCAGAAAAAGGAGGAGCAGGGCTTGGACTAATAGATATAGCCAGAAAAACAGGTGAAAAACTTGAATACCATTTTGTTCCTGTTGATGAGAACAATTCTTTCTTTTTATTAAGGACTAAAATTTCTAGAAAACAATTAGACTAAAATTTTGTAACAATGGATGTAATTAAAATAAAAGGGACAGACGATACCCCTAACGTAATTTTAGATGCTCAAAATAATATCATCGAGTACTCTGGGCGTTCATTGCCCGAAGATGTTGCAACTTTTTATGCTCCCATTATAGAATGGATTGCACAGTATGCTAAAAACCCTAATTCTAAAACAAATGTGGTTTTTAAGTTAGAGTATTTTAATACTGCATCTTCGAAAATGATTCTCGATATTTTACTTAAATTTGAAGAAATCCATAAAGATGGTAATGAAGTTATGATTTCCTGGTATTATCAGGAAGATGATGAAGATATGGAAGAAGCTTGTGATGAATATGCTGACATAGTTGAAATCCCCTTTCAAAAATTCAGTTATTAATCGAAGATTCTAACTTTTCCTTAAATTACAAAGTAATTTAGTATAAAAAATAAATGAGCGAAGAGATTCTTAAGGCGTTGATGCAATTGTTTGCAATTATTGCAAAACAAGATGAAGGGCTTTCAACAAACGAAAGAGATTATGTTCATTTATTTCTAAAACAACAACTGAACGAAAGTTCTGTTATTGAGTATTTGGCCTTATTTGATAGTTACATTGGTATTGTCAAAGAAAAGGAAGAAACCGATGCTCCTGTTAAAGACCGACCTAAACTTACTTCTGTAAAAGATTCTGTTAAGATTCTTGGTATATGTAAGAAAATAAATAAAACTCTTGCTCAAAAACAAAAAGTAGTTGTATTAGTTAGATTATTAGAACTTATAAATTCTGATAGAAAATTTACTACCCAAAGAATTGCTATTATTGATACAGCTGCGGATGTATTCAACATTACAAAAGAAGAATATAAAACAATTGAAAATTTTGTAAGAAATGATGATAATTCGCTTTTTGATTCTAGCGAAATGATGATTATCAATCATGATAAAAGCAAAATTAATCCTAACTGCAAATTTATTGAATCGCAAATTGATGGTTCAATTTATATTTTAAGAGTAACAGATGTTGACTTATATTTTATAAGATATAAAGGTAACAGTGAGTTGCTATTAAACGGATTGCTCATCAATCCTAAAAGAATATATCTTTTTGCCAACGGTAGTGTTATAAAATTACCAAAAGGCAAACCTATTTTTTATTCAGATGTTGCTGCCAAGTACTTAGCAGATTCTTCATTTGTTAATATTTCTTTTCAAACTAAAAATGTTTCTTTTCGATTTCCAAATAAAAACATTGGATTACGGAATGTCAATTTACTTGAAAGCTCAGGAAAATTAGTAGCTATTATGGGTGCAAGTGGTGCAGGTAAAACGACACTACTTAATGTATTGTCAGGAATTGACAACCCTTCTGAAGGAGAAGTATTAATTAATGGAATAAACATTCACGAAGACAAATCCAAAATAAAAGGTATAATAGGCTATATTCCTCAAGATGATCTTCTTATTGAAGAGTTATCAGTTTATGACAATTTATACTATAATACCAAACTTGTTTTTAAAGACTTTACCGAAGAACAAATTGATGACAGGGTTTTAAAAGTTATTGCAAATCTTGGTTTATCGCATACTAAAGATCTTAAGGTTGGAAATCCTTTAAATAAAAAAATCAGTGGAGGTCAGCGCAAAAGATTAAATATTGGGTTGGAATTAATAAGAGAACCTTCAATATTATTCGTTGATGAACCAACTTCTGGACTTTCATCAAGGGATTCAGAAAATGTTATGGAGCTTTTACGTGAATTAACGCTTAAAGGGAAATTAATATTTGTTGTTATCCACCAACCTTCTTCTGAAATATATAAAATGTTTGATAACGTTATTATTTTAGATGAAGGAGGTTATCAGATATATTATGGCAATCCTGTTGAAGCTGTAATGTATTTCAAACAATTAGATAATCAGATCAACAGCAATGTTGGAGAATGCCCTACTTGCGGAAATGTTAATCCTGAAACTATTTTTAATATAATTGAAGCCAGAATTGTTGATGAATACGGAAAAGCGACAAGCAAAAGAAAGGTTGCAGCAGCAGAATGGAATAAAGAATTCTCTGAAAGAGTACCTTTATTAGAAGATAAAATAATACACGAAGCGATTCCTAATCCTCTTAAAATTCCTAATTGGCTGAAACAATTTCGTATTTTCTTTAACAGAGATTTGTTTTCTAAGCTTTCAAACAAACAATATCTTACCATAAGCCTTTTAGAAGCACCAATAATAGGGTTTTTACTTGCTTTTGTGATTAAATATGTTAAAGATCCAAATACTGGTATTTATATATATAGGGAAAATGAGAATATTATGCCTTATGTATTTATGTGTACCATTGTTGCCTTATTTCTGGGACTTATTGTTAGTGCAGAAGAAATATTCAGAGATAGAAAAATTCTTAAACGAGAGGCTTTTCTTAATCTCAGTCGTAGTAGCTACTTGTTTTCTAAAATAGGGATTTTATTTATTTTATCAGCAATACAATCAATTTTATTTGTTTTAATTGGCAACTCTATTTTAGAAATAAGGGGAATGTATTTCGAATATTGGATGGTATTCTTTTCAATTGCAGCACTAGCAAATGTTTTAGGATTAAATATTTCTTCAGCATTCAATTCAGCAGTAACAATTTATATATTAATACCTTTTCTTATTATTCCTCAAATGGTATTAACCGGAGCGATGTTTAGTTTTGATAAAATAAACAGACATTTAGGTGGTGGCGGCGAAAAGGTTCCAATAATTGCAGACTTTATGCCTTCACGTTGGGCTTTTGAAGCATTATTAGTTAATCAGTTTATGAACAATAAATATGAAAAAAAGTTTTATGATATAGATAAAAAAATAAGCATCTATGATTTTAAAAATACTAATTTAATCCCA
>DYDE01000124.1 GCA_020718065.1 Marinifilum sp.
GTGAGACAGTTCGGTCCCTATCTGTTGTGGGCGTTAGAAGCTTGAGAGGACCTGACTCTAGTACGAGAGGACCGAGTCGGACAGACCTCTAGTGTACCTGTTATGGCGCCAGCTGTACAGCAGGGTAGCTACGTCTGGATGAGATAAGTGCTGAAAGCATCTAAGTACGAAACTCACCTCAAGATTAGGCTTCTTTTAAGGGACGTTAAAGACTATGACGTTGATAGGCTGCAGGTGTAAAGACAGTGATGTCAAAGCCGAGCAGTACTAATTACCCGTAGCTTTCTACTACTTGATTTAATTTTGTTTTTTGTATTTTCTTTCTAATATATGTCAACTTTAATTTTTTATTAAAGTTAAGGTATTATGGTGACTATAGCGATGGTGTCCACCTCTTCCCATTCCGAACAGAGAAGTTAAGCCCATCAGCGCAGATGGTACTGCAGTTTTTGTGGGAGAGTATGTCGTTGCCATTTTTTTATAAAGGCTATCTTTAATTAGATAGCCTTTTTTTATTTATATAAATAGCTATAAAATAAAAAACTCCAGATATTTATCTGGAGTTTTTTAACCTCTAACAAGTTTTATGTTTTACTTTTTTTTTCTTTTTTTTCAGCTCTTTTTTCTTTTAGAGTTTTTGCTGGAGGTTTTTTAGTTTCCTTTTTTTGATCTTGTGATTTGGCCATAATATTTAATTTTTTTTAGGGTATAAAAATAATATTTTTTATTAATTAATTGTTCGTTTTTTTTTTTTTTCTTAGAAATATCAACATAATAATCAATGTTGATATAAATAGTAGATTTATTTTTAATAATAATAATAAAATTAAACACGGAATTTTAAAATTGTGTAGGTTTGTAAAAAAATAGAGTTATGAATATTTTATTATTAGGATCTGGTGGTAGAGAACATGCTTTTGCTAGGAAAATAAAAACTTCTTTAAAAGTAGATCAATTGTTTATTGCACATGGAAATGTTGGTACAAAAAACTATGGAATTAATGTAGCTTTAAATCCATTTAATTTTGATGAAATCAAACGATTTGTTATTGCGAATAATATAAAAATGGTTATTGCAGGTTCTGAAGAAACATTAGTAAAAGGAATTCATGATTATTTTATTAATGATAAAGAGCTAAGGAATATTGTTGTTATAGGTCCTGAAAAAAAGGCTGCAATGCTCGAAGGTAGTAAAGACTTTGCAAAAAGTTTTATGAATAGGCATAACATTCCTACTGCTAAACATAAAACTATATACCCTGAGTCTCTCCAAAATGGTTTAGAGTTTTTAAAATCTCTTACACCTCCTTATGTCATAAAAGCTGATGGGCTTGCTGCTGGTAAAGGAGTTTTAATATGTAAGACTTTTGAAGAAGCAGAAAGTGAGTTATCTCAAATTCTATTACATTCAAAATTTGGAGATGCAGGTTGCAAAGTTGTTATAGAAGAATTTCTTAAAGGAATTGAATTATCTGTTTTTGTTATTACAGACGGTGTTTCGTATAAAATATTGCCAACAGCTAAAGATTATAAAAGGATAGGGGAAGGTGACACTGGGTTAAATACTGGTGGAATGGGAGCTATTTCGCCTGTTTCTTTTGCAAATGAAGCTTTTTTAGAAAAAGTAGAAAAGAAAATTATTATTCCAACTATTAAAGGATTAGTTGATGATCAAATTTCTTATAAAGGTTTTATTTTTATAGGTTTGATGAATGTTAACGGGGAACCTTATGTTATTGAATATAATGTAAGAATGGGCGATCCTGAATCGGAAGTTGTAATCCCAAGAATTAAATCTGATATTGTAGAATTATTCGAAGGAATTGCTAATAGTAATTTAAAAGATAAAACAATTGAAATAGATGAAAGGTTTGCTGCAACTATTATGTTAGTTTCTTCTGGTTATCCAGAAGAATATAAAAAAGGAAAAGAAATATCAGGACTAAATAATGTAAAGGATTGTATTGTTTATCATGCAGGTACTATAGATTCTGAAAACAATACCGCAATTTTGACTAATGGAGGAAGAGTGCTTGCAGTTACTGCATTTGGTGAGACTTTAAAAGAAGCTCTTGATACTGCATATTGTAATGTTGATAAAATTTCTTTTGATGGCAAATATTATAGGAAAGACATAGGAAAAGATTTGTTAAATTATTATGATGTTTAATATATTGTTTTTTTTTAATAATAAATGATTTTAAAAATATTTAAATCTCAGGCACCAATTCTTTTTTTTGTACTAACAATATTATTATTTCTATTATGGAGTGATATTTTCTTTTATAAAAACTCAAATTTCATTTTATCAAACAATGATAATGTATTATTTAATTTAAGTTTTGCATGGCTCGAAAACAGTAAGCTTTTCTCTTTACTTTTAGCTTTTTTGTTTATCTTATTCCAAGCAATATGGCTTAACTCAATTGTTGTTAATACAGATATCACCGGAAAAGGAACTTTGATTCCTGGATTAATATATATTACTCTGATGTGTAGCATTCAAGATATGATGTCATTTAATGGTGTTGTTATTTCAGGTTTTTTTATATTATATATACTCCAAATCGCTTTTAATATATATGGAAAGTCCGATCATTATATGGATATTTTTAAAATAACAATGGCAATTTCAATTGCTTCTTTATTTTATTTACCAATGTTTTTATATTTAATTTTTGTTTGGCTTATTGTGATGGTATATAGGTCTGCAGATTTTAGGACTTTTGTTATTTCGTTGGTTGGATTTGTTATTCCATATATTTATGTTCTTTTCTTTTATTTTTGGTTCGATAAAACTCCTTTACTTTATCAGCATTTAATAAATAAATACAACTCACTTTTTATTCATAATTTTGATTTTAGAATTTTTATTAGTTTAATTCCTATTATTCTTGGTTGTTTGTATTTATTTTCCATAATTGGATTATTAAGAAAGGTAAATTCAAGGGTAATTAAAATTCGTAAATACATTTATTTAGTATCATGGTTGTTTGTTTTATCATTAATAATTGCTTTGTTTTTTAGCGATTCTACATTAATTTCATTGAGTTTGTTGTGTATTCCTGCTACTTTCTTTGTTTCGGATTACTTTCTTTCTTTTAAACGTAAGTGGTTGGCTGAATTAATATTTACTTTAATATTGATTTTTATAATTGTTGAAAAAGTTTTACAAATACATTAATATCTTTTAAAAAGAAATTGCTCAAAATCTTAAATTTGCAAAGAAAAACGAATTAATAAATTAATAAAATACAAATGAAATTTGGTGTTGTAATTTTTCCTGGCTCAAACTGCGATCACGATATGATTTATGTTCTTAAAAACATAATGAAACAAGAAGTTGTCAAATTGTGGCATAAGGATACTGATTTGCAGAATGTTGATTTTGTAATTCTACCAGGTGGTTTTTCTTTTGGTGATTACTTACGTTCCGGTGCTATTGCTCGTTTTTCTCCAATAATGATTGAAGTAATTGAGTTTGCTAAAAAAGGAGGATATGTTTTTGGTGTTTGCAATGGATTTCAAATTCTTTGCGAAGCTGGTCTTTTGCCCGGAGCATTATTGCATAACAATAATCAAAAATTTATTTGTAAAAACATTTATATAAAATCTGAAACTAATAATTCTATACTTACATCTTCTTTAGAAAAAGATAAAGTTTTAAAAATTCCAATTGCCCACGGAGAAGGTAGGTATTTCGCTGATGAAAAAACAATGAACGACCTATTATCGAATGAACAAATATTGTTTTCTTATTGTAATGAAAAAGGAGAAAAAGATTTAATCTCAAATCCAAATGGGTCTATTAATAATATCGCAGGTATTTGTAATTCTACAAGAAATGTTTTTGGAATGATGCCACATCCGGAAAGAGCTGCCGACGAAGAAATTGGCAATATTGATGGTAAATTAATTTTCCAATCAATATTGCAAAATTGTTTACAAAATAAAATGTAATAGATTTTTTCTTAATAGTGTTGATTAACTTTTTTCTGATAATAATAATCACAACTTTTACAAGTTTTGAGAAATAAATGAAAAAAATTCTTTTTATTGTTCCCCATCGAATTGCCAGATCGCCTGGCCAAAGATTCAGATTTGAACAATATCTTACATTTCTTGAAGAAAATGGTTTTTTATTTACTTATTCATTTATAATTTCAGAAAAAGATGATAATGTATTTTATTCAAAAGGCAAACTTTTAAACAAATTCTGGATATTATTAAAAAGTATTTTTACTAGAATTAAAGACATTAGAAGAGCTAATGATTTTGATTTAATTTTTATTTATCGCGAAGCATTGATGCTTGGCTCAACATTCTTTGAAAAAAGATTAAAAAAAAAACATCCTAAAATTGTTTTAGATTTTGATGATGCAATATGGTTGAATGATGTTTCGGATGGAAACAAATATCTCGCCTGGCTGAAAAATCCTTCTAAAACTGCAAGAATTATTAAATTATCGGACATGATTTTTGCTGGCAATAATTATTTAGCAAACTATGCTTTTCAATTTAATAATAATGTTAAAACGATTCCTACCACTTTAAATACAAATGTTTTTAAACCTGAAATTAAAGATACAAAAAAAAACCGTATTTGCATTGGTTGGACTGGTACATCAACAACATTAAAACATTTTAAATTATTAATATCTTGTTTAGTTAAAATTAAAAATAAATACGGTGATAAGGTTTATTTTAAAATTATTTCTGATGTTCCTTATATTACAGAAGAAATTGAAATTATAAACTGCAAATGGCAATTAAAGACTGAAGTACAAGATTTATCTGAAATAGATATTGGCATAATGCCTTTACCAGACGATGAATGGGCGAAAGGAAAGTGTGGTTTTAAAGGTTTGCAATATATGTCTCTCGAAATTCCTACTATAATGTCTCCAGTTGGTGTTAATTCTGAAATTATTCAGGATGGTGTTAATGGATTTTTGGCAAATAAGGAAGAGGAGTGGATAAATAAACTTTCTTTATTAATAGAATCTCCTATTTTACGAGAGCAGCTTGGTAAAAAAGGTAGAGAAACAGTTGTTGCAAAATATTCTTTTGATTCGCAGAAACAATTCTATCTTTCTTATTTTAAAGAATTAACTAACAGTTGATTCTTTGTTTTTTAAACAAATTTATTTCCTACAGTAACTTTCAATAAAAAAAACTGAGATTCTTCGTTTAGTGGAATAAAGTTATAAATTAATTTTTCTCCGGTCTTTCTAACAATATCAATTAATCCTAAACCTGCACCACCTCTTTCAGTTAGAAAACCATATTGCATTTGATTTTTATGGAGATCGAAAAGTTCTTCTTTGGTTAATTTATTTAAGGTATCTATTCTTCTTTTTAATGGTTCTACTTTTTCATTATTGATTTTGTTTCCTGTTATTACATAATAAGAATGCTCTTTCTCTCCAACAAAAAACAATCCATTGCCAATACGATTAATAGGGTCGTTATAATCGTCTGAATGTTTGTTAATATTTTGTAAGCATTCAACCATTATATGAAAAACCTTCATTCGTAAAGATTTTTCTTTATTTGTCTGCAAAATTTTTTGCTCAGCCATTGATGTAAAAAGCTTTGTAATTTGATGATTTAGTTCTCCTTTATATATCAATGGAAATCCATTTGTCATCATTTCATTTGAAAGGATATTATGTATAAAACTTAATTCTTCGTCCACAGTATCAGTTAATTTTTCAATATCCATAGAATTATCATTATTTGGTTTCGGCAGTTTATTTTGCAAAAACAAACTTATAAAATATTCGGAATTAAAACAAATTTTCTTACTTTTGACATCTTAATTTTAAAATAATTATCGGAATGTAAAATTTGGTTTTTTTGGGAGGAAGCGTATGACAATTGAAATGATTCAATATCAAGATTTAAAGTGGTATCATATTCTTACCCCGACTGAAGAAAACCTTTCCTATCTGAAAGATAACTTTCATTTCCATCCCCTTGATATTGAGGATTGTCGTAGTAAAACCCAACGTCCTAAAATTGATATTTATGATGAATATTATTTTATTATTCTTCATTTTCCTTATTATGACAAAGTAAACAGATTTCTTAAGACCAAAGAAGTTAAAATTTTCTGGGGAAAAGATTATATTATTACTGTTGGTAATTCGCATTGGGTGGTAAGAGATTTATTCAACAGAGCCAAAGACAATAAAAAACTTACTGAAGAACTTTTAGCAGACTCAAGTGATCGACTTTTATATCGGATTTTAGAAAGAATTCTGTCTGAAACTTTTATTCTTCTTACAAAAATTGGTGAAGAAGTTGATACTATCAGTCGGGAACTATTTAGTAAACGTGCAGAGAAAACAATTGAACGTATTTCTGTTACTCGTAAAAACATTATTTTGTTAGATACTATTTTTAAGCCACAACTTCGTTTGTTTCATAAATTTGAATCTGGTGAAATAAAAGGTTTTGTTACTGATATGGAAGAATACTGGGGTAATATACTCGACTACTACCAAAAAATATGGGACTTAGTTGAAGATGACAAGGAATTGATTGAAGGTTTATCAAAAACTTTTGATTCGCTTCAAACAAATAAGATCAATGAGATAATGAAAG
The DNA here is from genome assembly GCA_020718065.1 of Marinifilum sp. Lineage (GTDB taxonomy): Bacteria > Bacteroidota > Bacteroidia > Bacteroidales > CG2-30-32-10 > CG2-30-32-10. The sequence goes on from DYDE01000124.1 coordinate 6,610, forward strand.
TACTTACTTTTATTTCTACTACACTACTTCCCTTAACATTTATAACTGGATTGTATGGTATGAATGTTAATCTTCCTTTTCAGGGGCATCCTTATGCTTTTTGGATAGTTGCCGGTTTGATGTTTTGTATTCTTGGGTTTCTAATTTTCTTTTTCAAAAGAAAACGTTGGATGTAAACTTTTTCTAAGTTTTATATATTGCCAATAAATTCAAAAATTTGGAGTTAAAGAAAAAAAATAAGGTCGGACTTTTTTTTGGGTCATTCAATCCGATTCATTTTGGCCATTTGTGTATTGCCAATTATTTTTCGGAATACACCGATTTGAAAGAAATTTGGTTTGTGGTATCGCCACAAAATCCCCTTAAACCTAAATCTTCTCTTTTGGCTGATTATCACAGACTGGAATTGGTGAGGTTGGCTATAAACGATTTTCCAAAATTTAATGTGTCTGATATTGAGTTTAAATTATCTAAGCCTTCATATACTATACATACGCTGGTATATCTTTCGGAAAAGTATCCCAATAAAGACTTTGTCCTTATTATAGGTTCCGATAATCTCGATACTTTTTCGAAGTGGAAAAATTATGAACAAATTCTTTTGAATTATCAGTTATATGTTTATCCAAGACCAGGTTTTACAACGAGTCAGTGGTTAGATAATGAAAAAGTTCAATTGGTGGAAGCACCATTAATGCAAATTTCTTCTACATTTATAAGAAAAGCATTGAAAGAAAAAAAAGACATCCCATTTTTTATTCCCGACAAGGCATATCAATATATAAAAGAAATGCATTTCTACGAGAAGTAGCAATCTGTTATTTCTTTTTCAGCATAATTCTTATAGTCGTCCCTTTATCTATAACAGAATGTTTTACAAATATTTTTCCTGAATGATTTTTTTTGATAATTCTTTCGGAAAGTGAAAGACCCAAACCCCAACCCCTCTGTTTGCTTGTGTAACCAGGATTGAAAATGGTTTTAAATTTAGATTTTGCAATACCTTTTCCTGTATCGCTTACATCAATAATTACATATAGAGGATTTTCGTCATTAACATCAATAGTAATTGTTCCGCTTCCTCCCATAGAATCTGCTGCATTTTTGCATAAGTTTTCAATAACCCAATCGAACAGGTATTTGCTCATCGGTACTATTAATTGTTGACTGGTATTAAAATTGGTAACAAAATTTATTTTTTTTGAGATACGGGTTCTTAAATATTCTATGGTATCTTTTAGTACAATAATCAAATCTTCTTCTTCGAGCTTTGGGATAGAACCTATTTTAGAAAACCGTTGGGTTATAATTTCGAGGCGGGCAATATCTTTTTCTATTTCTGTTGTTGTATCGTCCTTAATCCCTTTTAGTTTTAGCAATTCAACCCAAGCCATAAGCGACGATAATGGTGTTCCTAATTGATGAGCTGTTTCTTTTGCCATACCTGCCCATACTTGATTTTGCTCCGAATTGCGCGAAGTACTGAACAAGATATAAGCAATTAACAAAAATATCCCTATTATCCCAAATTGTATATAAGGAAAGTATCGTAAACGTATAAGTATTGCCGAGTTTTCGTAAAATATATAATTTTTCCCTTCATCTGATAGCAATATTTCTATTGGTTGGTTTTGGCTTTCCATATTTGATAAAGTTTTTGCCAGAAACAACGAATCTTTTATTTTTAATGAATCGATATTGCCATAAGCAAATACTTTTTGTCTGCTGCTGTCGGTAATTATAACAGGAACTGAAGCAGAGTTTTCTACTACTTCTGATATAAATGATTTTATAAGGTCATTTAAAACATTTTTTAATTCAGTAAATAGTTTTGAATCTTTGTAATATAGTAATTGTTTATTTTGTCCGAAATTAACATCTATGGGTTTGTAAACAGAATATTCTTTTAATAAAGTATTGCTTAGTGTTTTTACAGAATCCTGATTAAAATCAACATTACGGGATTGTGTAATATTATTTTTTTCATCTATTACTACCACAGGTATGTTTGTGTTTCCCTGTATTATTTTAGTATAGAAAGTCAGGTCTTCTGTAAAACCAGTTGTTATCAGATGTTGTGTTGCTTCTGCCCATATTTCTATTTTTTTACGTTCTTCATCTTTAAGTTTTTCAAATAACTCTTCAGTATATTTTACCAGACTTGCTTTTTTCTGAATTGCTTCTGCCCATACTTTAATTTTAGCCCGTTCTTCTGCCGCAATTTTTTTTACTAAAAAATCGGAATATATTAATGTAGTAGCAACTATTATTATGGCAAAAAGAAATAGTACCCATTTCCATCTTTGCCTTTTGGTGTATATGTTCAATTTTTCCCTGTTTTATAAATTATTATTATACAAACGTACTAAATATATTATAAACGTTAATAAATTTAACTTAATGTAACTAGGTTTTATTATTAACAGCATTTCATTATTTGTTAATAACCAAATCTTTATAGTCTTTGTTTTTTAACCACATAGAAACATAGTTTATTTTACAAGAGGATAGTCATAGCGAATATGCTTCACATATTTACATAGATTTGCGACAGCTACTATGTAAAAAATTTATTTCTATGAATATCCTTCAAATCAACCAAGCCTATGCATCTATGTGGTTCATTTTTTTATTCATTTAAATTTTGTTGTATAAATTTGAACTTAGTAGTTTATTGTTAAATTATAAATGGCCAAATTGTTTTAAGCAATACTTTAACAATTTAGCCATTTGACAATCATTACCCATTAAACAATAATAATAAAATTATGGTTTTTGGATTAAACTTATTTCTCACTTTCCAGCATTTCTTTTGCTGTTTGAAGTTCTTTTTTCTGAGCTTCGCTCACTTCGGGGTAAGATAAGTTTAACGAATCGAGTGTTGAAACAATAATTTCACTTACTGCTGTCCGCATAAACCATTTTTTGTTTGCAGGTATTACATACCATGGAGCCCATTCGGTTGATGTTTCGCGAAGTATGTCTTCGTATGCTTCCATATATTTATCCCAAAACTGACGTTCTTTAATATCGTTCATGGTAAACTTCCAGTTTTTGGTTGGATCGTTTATCCGGTCAAGAAATCTTTGTTTCTGGTCTTCTTTCGATACGTTTAAAAAGAATTTTAAAATAACAATACCATTATTGGTTAGGTATTTCTCAAAATTATTAATATCATTGTATCTGTTTTCCCACAATTTCTTGTCTTTTAGTGGATCTTTTGCAAGATTTGGTAATTTCTGATAAGTTAATATTTCGGGATGTACCCTGGTTATTAATACTTCTTCGTAATACGACCGGTTGAATATCCCGATATTTCCGCGTTCGGGCAAAGCTTTCATACTTCTCCACAAATAGTCGTGGTCGAGCTCTTCTGACGATGGCGATTTAAAACTTTTTACCTGGCAACCTTGAGGATTTACTCCGTACATTACACTTTTTATTGTTCCGTCTTTTCCGGCTGCATCCATTGCCTGAAAAACCAGTAATATCGAATATTTGTCGTGTGCATAAAGTTTGTCCTGCAATTCGGCAAGCTTTTTAGCACTTTTTTTGAGTTTTTCGCAACCTTCTTCTTTCGATTCGTATTTGCCTGTGTAGTCGGGATCGAAATCTTTAAGTTTTTTCTTTTTATCGGGCGGGTAAATTAATTTTTCCAGGTCCATAATTTTTCTTTTTTAATTATTATACAGGTTGTTGCTGCCATAATTTCATTGTCTTTTTTTATAGCTATACAAATTTAATAATTTTAATTATCAATTAATATGTTTGAAAGATATATTTATTTTTTAATGGTAGTTCTAAAAATTCAAAAAAAAAAATAGTTTCCCGCAGATTTTGCAAATATTCGCAGATTTATTTTTAATGCATTGTGTTCTTTTATTCTGCGAAAATTAGCGAAATCTGCGGGAGAAACTTAATTTTAGAACCACCTATTAATAAATCTGTGAATCTATAACAGTTTTTATGGACAGACTGATTAATTTCATTTTATTAAAGCATAAAAAACAAACCAGTTAAAAAAGAAAATTATAACATAAAAAACAATAAACGATAGGGCAGCAAACAATCCTTTGACAAAAAATCTTTTTATTTTGTTTTGGATATTGAAATAAGAGCTTTTGTTAAATATTGCTAATACGATTATAAGTATTAGTATATAAGCCAGAAAAATCATTTCGCTGGTGCTTTCTTTTACTTTTTTTTCTAAAAACAACAACAAAATGTTTATTACAAAGAAAATAGCATAAATAATAAGATTGGTGGTGATTAGTTTTTTTGTTTTCATAATTGTATGGTGTTTTATTTTTTATTTTTTTTAACCACTGAGAACACAAAGGGTTTACACAAAGTTCACTAAGGATGATGTTTTTATATTATTTAGTCTTTTCATATATTAAATTTCCTTTATCATCCCACTCTTTAATGGTTGCTTTGTCTGGTAAATTTGGATTTCGTGAATAAAAATTTTCAGTTTCTTTTTTTATCTTTCTTGTTGGAAAATATTCAGTCGTCTTTGAATAAAAATAATCTTTGTTGAAATATCCTGATTTAATTTGTTTTAACAAAGTTTTAGTATTGTAATCAATATAATTTTCATAAGAATATCCTTCATCATCATCTAATAATACAGAGTCTTTTTGACCGGAATTATTAATAAAATGTTCATAATAGGCAGGCATATATTTTTTGTCATTCAGTTTTATTTGTTCTTCCTTTAAAAAAAAAGTATAATTTTTATTTTCAATACCTTCTATTTCATAATCTAACTCAAAGTATGTATCACTGACAAGTAAAGTGTATGAAATTTCTTCTACAATTAAAGTGTCTTTATTAATTGAGTCATAAACTATTGTTTTTACTGTATCTTCTGGTATAGCATAATCTAAATAAATGGTGTCATTTTTAATTTTATAAGATCCTTTATTAGGTGGTAAACAATTATCAATTGTGGCCACTTTAATTTTTAATATACCATTTGAATAATCCTGCTTTATTATTCTTTCATAAGCTCTATATGTATATACCTCCTCAAACTCTTCACTATGAAAATAAACCAATTTGCCAGTTTGTGAATGCGCAATTTGGCTAATCAATAAGATAATAGTGATAAAAATTAATCTCATTTAAATTTTTTTTTAATTATTTTTTTATTCAAAACAAATATATAAAGATTTCATTTAAAAAGTTTTCTGTTTTTTATTTTCCTTTTTTTTGCGAAGTTTAAATAATAGTACAGCATTTTTCTCCGTGTTTCTCCATGTTCTCTATGCCTCTGTGGTTTTTTTTCTATTTCTCATTTGCTTTGTTTAAATAAACTCCCGAAGTCCCGTAGAACTCCGGAAGTTTTCTACCATTGTTTAATTAAAATGATTATCAACAAAAAAATAAAAGAATCTAATAAAATTTTTAATAACGAACAAAGATCTACGAATTTAGATTTGCGATCTACGATTCCTTCTAAAATCATAAATCGTTGATCCTTGTTCTTAAATCAATATATTCTAGCTTATTCATCCGCAGGCAAAGGAGGATTTTCCATAGGGGTCATCATAAAATCAAAAGTAGTGTCTTGTCCGGGGAGTATGGTTATGCTACCTTCGTACTTTTCGTAACCATACAATTCGGCAGTCAGCTTTTTGCAGCTAACCGGAACTTCTACATTTTCATAATCCCCATCTTCGTCACTTTCTATGGGTTCTACTACCTTTTCTAAAGTTATCAATACGTTAGTTAAAGCTTCTTCTGTTTCACCATCTGTAATATTTCCGTGTATGCTCCCTGTTTGGGTTGCATCTTCCGGTGCATTGCCTGTTGGTGTGTCGTATATGATATAATCATTGTATTTTGCTTCGTTGGTAGAAGCAAACAAATCCTTACCCGTATTGCAAAGTTTCGACATTTCTTTGTAAACTTCGTTTCCTTTTTCAATACGTTCAATTTTTACAATTTCGCGCTGACGAACAGCCTCTGCATGTACATCAATATCGTCATCAAATTTGGTATCTGCACTTTTCAGATCATTGATAATATCTATCGTTAAACCTTCCGAAGCCAGATCGCTCAATTGTTTGGTGGCTACACGTACCACTCTTTTTGCCATTCGGTGCAACTGATCGTCGCTAAGCGTATCTATACCATCAAAATTAAAAGCTTTGTAATGCGAACTCATTGTACCCCATTTGTTTTCGGCCATTGTTCGTATGGTTCGTATGATACTTTTGAGTAATTCACCCGATTTTTCTTTGTTTTCTGTAGCTATAGAAGCATCGCCCTGCAACTCATCGTCGGTAGGGATATTGTCGAATGCTTCTACCATAGCCTTAAAAGCAAGAACCACAGTATTGGTTATGCCTCTGGTTGCGAATAATATAATATCGCGCAATACACAAAGTGCGATAATATCTGCTTTTTGTTTCAATGTAGCATCAGAGAAATTGTAATCTCTTGCTATTACTTTTTTTACTTTCATAATTTTAATTATTTAAATTGTTTATATTTTTAAAAACGCTGAATTATTTTTTTTATTGTAGTTCCGAAAAAATATTTTTTCAATAATTATTTTTTTGTTGATGTTTTTATTTGAAAATTATTTTTTCATTTTTTTTAATTCAATACTATATATAATATAATGTATGTTCAAAAACGGGGGGCAACAATCAAAAATATTTGCCCTACAATGTTTTGGGGCGATTAGGGAGCTCTGATAAAATTTTTATAAGCTTTCATCTTTTTTGTTTTTTTTTATTGCCACAAAGACACCAAGTCACCAAGTTGCACCAAGTAAAATTATTTTCTTTGCGATGCTTTGCGTCTTAGTGCCCTTGTGGCAGTTTTTTTTTATGATGTATTTTCTTTTCATTTTTTTATAATATTTTAATTCATGAACGCTGAAATATTTTTTTTATTGTGTATGTCTGAAATAATTTTTTTCATTTTTTTTTAATCATTCGAAAAGAAAATTTTTTCAGCCAAGCATAAAATTTTTTTAATTGCATGCATTATTTCACTTTTTCAATATTTTTTACACTCCGTTGAGCAAACCAGTTTACTAGTTGACCAAAACGCATCACTAGTTG
>DYDE01000125.1 GCA_020718065.1 Marinifilum sp.
ACTTATTTATAAAATACGATGCTTGTTAATGCTTATGTTATTGCACAATAACAGCCATTTAATAAATATATATATTGATTATTAATGTTTGTATTGAGAAATATAAATATTCGTTATTGTAAATCTCTATTAATGAAAATAAAGAAAATGAAAATAACTGTTTAATAGTTATAAAATAAGAATTGTAAATATTATTTTAAATATTTATAAGCAAAATAAATAAAAGAATGGAGTTGAGACATTGTTAAGCGCGATAGATAGTCGTTAATGATGAAATGTTAAAAAAAATATGTTTTATTATCATCTTTATTTCTTTTTTTTCCCAAATATGTTCTTCAAACTATCAACCATACGATAGTGTTTTTTTGCATTTACCGAATCGTTTAAAGTAACATACACATAACCAATAACATTATGAATTTTGTATTTAGAAGGATAATGCTTTTAAAACAAATTGTAAAAATATATCAGGATTAAAGTATTAATCTGTAATTTTTTTTTAGGAATAGTCACCAATAAATAAAAGCAACCCAATGATACTAACTTTTTGATTATCTAACTATTACTAATCTGAGTTTGGGTTATTATTTAAAGATTCTCAAAAAGGGATTTTTTACTTTTGAGCCTCCTTCTTTATTCATTTATTTATTATTTTAGAATAATTTTCAATTCTTTCTGCTGCAATTTTCAACCAGCTATATTTCGTCTGAATTTTTTCAATTCCAAAATCACCAAGTTTCTTTCTGGTTTCTTTATCTTTTAACTTTAATAAAGCATCAACCATACTATCCAAATCATTTTCGGTATAGGTTAATCCATTTCCTTCCACTCTCTCCACCGCCAATACTTTATTGCTAATTACAATAGGCAAACCACAGGCAGCAGCATCGAGCATACTGGTAGACTCCTGACGGGGCCATACACCAATATCTGCCATTCTATAATATGGAATTAACTGATGGTACTGAACAAATTCGTGAACCACACACCCTTTTTTCTGCTTGATAGTGTCTAATTGCTCTCCATTTCCCATAAATAAAGCTTTGTATCTGTGCCCCTGAATATTTAATTTTTCAATGGCCTCAGCTAAACAAAGAGGATTCTTCCCTTTTGTAAATCTGCCTGTATATATACAAACTATATCTTCATTCGTAAAATTAAAAGAATTTCGCAATTCATGGGCTGCTTTTTCTTCATCTGAATTAGCCGCAGGACAAAAAAATTGAGTATCCACACCCAAAGGTGCCACCTTTATTTTATTTTTTGGAACCCCATAATATTTTTCAGCAATAAAAGAAGCATCAATAGTAGCAGGATAGCAAATATCCGTATATTTCGCAATCAGTGTTCCAGGAATAGTCCGTGTAAAATAAAAAGCAATGCGTTTAAAAACATTTGTTTTAATAGCTTTATTAGCTAATGGAAAAACAGAAAGCACCGTATGATTGGCTGTACAAAATTTGTATTTAACATTCGACTTAGCAAAAGCAGCTTGCATGGTTATAAAAGAAAATGCATCAAATACCTGTACAATATCAGGTTTAATGTGCTTTAATTCTTTTCTCAATCCTTTTAAAAATATTTTCCCTTTAAGTGATCTAAATGATAAACGATGCAATATAAAACCATCCACATTTTTAGTCAGTGGCTGCGTAATATTTGTTCCCAAATATGGCTCGTATACACTCTTGTAAAATGGATCATTATAATAAACCTGAGCAGTTGAGGAAATCACATGTACTTCATGACCAAGTGACGCCATAGCTTTTGGGAGACAATTCTCAATATATCCCATATTCTCAGAAAACCAAACAGAAAGAAAAACTATTTTCATTAATTATTATTTTCAATTATATTATTATAAATTTTATCAATATTATCAACACTTACTTTCATAGAAAATCTTTCAGCTTGCTCTCTTATGTATTTTTTGTTCCATTTTTTATTAATTGCTTTTTTAATTGCTTCTGAAAGTGAAAGATAATTTTCCGATTCAAATAAAATTCCGATTTCTTCATTTTGAACAATTTCCGGTATAGCAGTTATATTTGAAGCAATAACAGGCAAACCACAAGCCATTGCTTCAATCAAAACAATTCCGAATGTTTCGTACCTTGAAGGAAAAATAAAAAAAGAATGTGCAGAAAGCTCAGAACCCAATAAATTATTATCGATCTCACCTTTAAATTTTATTTTTTCATTTAAGCTATATAAATCAATTTGCTTTTGGTATTCCTGAATTTGTTTTCCCTTGCCATATATATCGAGCGTTATCGATAAATCTTTTAATATATTAAAAGATTCAATTAATAAATCTATTCCCTTTCTATGATCTATTACCCCTACAAAAATAAACTTATTAAGTGGATTATTTATTTCAATATTTTGAACATTATATTTAAACTTTTCAGTATCCACACCGTTGTACACGACTTCAATTTTTTCAAAATACCTATTATAATACTTTAAAATTATGTTTGCCTGAAAATGACTCACAGGTATTATTCTTTTAGAATGCTCAAATATTTCATCAACTTTTATTTTATTTTTTTTATATATTTCATCAAAGTATGTGTCATGTATATGGTTTACAATAGGTTTGTTGAATAACTTACTGATTTTTGTTGCTACAAATGCATCTGGAATTAATCCATGTGAATGAATGATATCAAATTTTATTTTTTCTTTTTTTATAGTCTTTTTAACTGCTTTGAAATAGCTATACCAATCTACTTTTTCAGAATAGGGTGACGGAAGCTTAAAATACCGGGGATAATAAACAAGATAACCATTCTTATCATTACAATATTTAACTTTTGAAGCATTTCTGTACTTTTCGGGTATAAAAGAAAAATTCAGCTTAGGGAAATATGGTATAGGAGAAACAACTGTTATGCTAACTGAAGAATATTTGATTTGTGCTTCAATAAGTTTTTTTACAAATATTCCAGTATTTATATTTATTTCATTAGGAAACCAGGTAGTTATAACTAAAATATTAATCATAGTTTAAATATTACTAATGCTCTTGCGACTTATTATATCAGAATTTTCTTTATATTCATTTATGTTAAATAAAAAAGCATAGAAGAATGCTATAGGCACCCAGATTACAGGCAAACTCATCACCCCTGAAGGTACATTCAGTAAAATTAAAAAGTAAAAAATCTGAATAAAGAAATATTTATAGAGTGAATCTTTGTTGAAATATCTAATAGATAGAATAAAAGGAAATAAAATAAGAAACAGAATTGGTAAAAACCCAATAATCCCAAAATCAATAATCCCTTCAACCCAGTATGAGTGAGGGTCTTTAAGTGGCAAAATGCCTTTTTTGTAAAGTTGTCCACTGGCATTAAAACCACCGCCAAAAATGTATTTTTCAGGTGAATAAAATACTTTCTTATAAATACTATATCTTATATTTTCTCTTAAACTTCCAACCTTTTTTGTGTTGTTGTCATTTTGTGGAGATTTAATAATTGTAAGTAATTTATTTGCATTTCTATTTAAAATATTGGATTCGTTTTTTAAAAATTTAAAATCAATTTTAATAAACAACATTATAATGGCAATAAAAACTATTGTAACAAAAAAAAGTTTTTTGAATTTATTATTTAAAAACAATATTAGTAGTGGCGCCATTAAAAATAATAATAAAGCCACTCGAGAAAGGCTAACTATAATAAAAAATAAACTTAAAATGGATATTATTTTAAACTGTAGTTTTTTATTAAGGATCTTGCATAAATAATATAAAAAAGGGAAGAATAATGCAATAACTGTAGCAAAATCATTAGGATTATAAAAGAAAGCAGTTGGTAAATTAACAAAATCCTTATCAATATTTCCTTTTGAGGCTGGCAAATGATGTTTTGTTATAATTTCATATAACACTATAAACAACATTATCCAATAAATAAAATATATTGTATGAAAAGTGATTTTTGAAAATTTAATTTGGTGAATTTTTACCCCCCAATAAATAAGAATAAAAAGTGTAAAAATAAATGTTGAATAATAAAACTCTTTAATTTGATCAATATCCCTGAAATAGAAAATTAAATATATTAATTCTATAAAGTAATAAAACAAAATTACAATTAATATTATTATAAAATCTTTACTAATTTTTCTTTTATAAGAAAAGAGAATATAAAAAATAGCTAAAAAATTTATAACATTTAAAAGTGAAATTGCAGTATCTCCAAAATAAATATTACTTCTTACAAACAATGATATAACTAAAAACTGAATGAACCAAATCATTATTTATATATTTTAGCTTTATAAAATTTATTTAAATTCAACCACATAATGGTATTATATAAAACAACATTGCACATTTCAATTACAACTAATATTTTTAACCCTAAATAAAAATCATTATAATAGTATCCAATATAAAAGCAACTAATTCTAAAAATAAATTCAAAAATACCAAAAAACAAATTATAATTTTGTTTTTTTATAACCATAAAACTAGAACTAGTTGGGGAACTAATAAATGTAAAAAGTATCATTGGAGCCATAATACTGGCTATTATACCTGCATCACCCCAATTTTGACCAAATACAAAAATAAAAAGGCTTTTCCCCCATATAAATAAAATTGTAGAAGGTATTATAGCAATAGCAAATAGCATCTTCCATATTTTTAACAAAAATGGTTTAGGATTTTCCTTCCCTTCATTTATAATTTCTGTAAATCTTTGAAAATATGTCTGGGTTACAGATGCACCGATAAGTGCCATTGGCGCACTTAATAATCTTAAAGCAAAATAATAGGCACCAGTCAACAATGGATTAAACCAAGCAGCAACAAGTAAAGTTAGTATTTGAGAAGAAGAACTATTCATAAAAACAGTTGGTAGTATATAAAGCGGGAATTTTTTATATTCTTTTAATAAGCTTTTCGTTTTCGAAAAAGAAAAAATTGATTTTATTAGTTTCAGCTGACCACTTTTAAAAAATTTAAAAATCACAAAAATTGTAGCAATCAAATCACCAATTATTTGCCCTATAATTAATCCGATTGTTTTAAGTTTCAATAAACCAAATACCAATTGCGAAATACTTAACCCCCAATTCTTATTAACTTTATTTATTGCTATTTGCTTATATTCTTTTTTTCGGTTAAACCAATATGTCAATATGTTTAATATACCGAATAGCAATACAGAGAGCGGTATTAAATATAACCAAGCATCCAATGCTGGGTTTTTCAATAAACTCAAGAAATAATTATGAAACAAAAATATTAAAATAAATAAAAAAAGACAAAACGTAATAGATAAAAATACAGAAAATGCAAGCAAATGCAAAGAATCTTCATCTTTTTTTGGTAAAACAATAGAAAATTCATAAGCTCCTATAGATATTGAAAGGAGTACAGTAACAATACTCATATAAATTCCATATACAGCAAAATCTTTTGGTTCAAATAATCTTGATAAGATTGGGCTTAATAAAATTGGAAGTGCTTGAGCAGTAATTGTACCAACTATTAAAATAAATATATTTTTTGTGAATTCTGATCTTTTTATAAGCCTACTTAACATTGAATATTTTAAAATTAAAAAAAAGCAGGCAAAGATAAATCATTTTTATTAGTTTATACTCATTAAATAGCTAATAAGATTTAATATATTATATTTAATTTGAATTGATTAGCAATTACATATAACCCTGGCAAACTGATTTTTACTATTATTAAAATTGACAATTTTCACACTTGCGGATATTCTACTCTAATATGAAAGATATTGGTTAACTTTTTCTTAAAAACCTTTTTTATTGTACTAATATCTTTAAATGTAATATTTGAATTAATAAACTGGTTTTGTTCTATTTGATAATTAATTATTGATTCTACTAAAACACCAATCTTTTCTTCATCTGGCAACTTTAAACTTCTTGAAGCAGCTTCTACTGCATCAGCCATCATCACTACAGCAGTTTCTTTTGAGTAAGGAATTGCTCCTTTATAAGTAAAAATGCTATCATCTACTTCTACATCGGGATTATTCTTTTTAAATAAGTTATAAAAGTAACGTGCTTTTGTAGTTCCATGATGTGTCCGTATAAAATCTACAACATATTCAGGTATTTTTGCTTTACGTGCCTTTTCAACTCCTTTAATTACATGACTAATTATAATTTTTGCACTGTCTTCGCAATGTAATTCGTCATGAGGGTTCAATCCTGTTGTTTGATTTTCAATAAAAAACATAGGCATATCAGTTTTGCCTATATCATGATACAAAGCACCTGTTCTAACCAGCATAGGATTTCCTCCAATTTGGTATATCGCTTCCTGAGCAAGGTTTGCAACTTGTAGAGAATGTTGAAAAGTACCAGGAGCCTTCATAGATAATTCTCTAAGTAGTTTTGAATTGGTATCAGATAGCTCCATTAAAGAAAAATCAGTAGCTAATCCGAATATCCTTTCATTTATATAAATTAGTGGGTAAGAAATTAATGTTAAAGTTGAACTACCTGCAAACCACAAAAAATAAGAGGAATATATATTCTCAGTTGTTCCTTCTTGCATAATTGTCATACCAAAATAAGTTGCTGAGTAAGTAATAAAAATAAGGAATGAAGTAATAAATAATTGAGATCTTCTCTTCAGGTCTGCTACACTTATTATAGAAATAATACCTGCAATTAGCTGAAGAAAAATGAATTCAAAACTATTCGGCACTAAAAAACCTATAATAATAATTGTTACAATATGAACAAACAATGCTAAACGGGTATCGAAAAACACTTTTATCATAATTGGAACTATACAAATTGGTATTAAATAAAGTACTTCTTCGTTAAATCTTATTGTCATACTTGTTACAAATACCATTAAAAAAATTGAAAGTAAGATAAATACAACTTTTTTATTATCTATAAAAACATCTTTACGGAAAGAAAATAGGAATAAAACCAAAACAGTTATTGAAATACAAACTAAAAGTATTTGTCCAAGTAAAATTGTCCAATACTTTGAAGATGCCCCTAATTGAATTTCATATTCTTTTTTAAGCGATTCAAGAATTAAAAACCTCTCATTATCTACCAGTTCTCCTTTTGATATTATCCGCTCTCCTATTTGAACCATTCCTCTGGTTAAAGAGATGCTTCCTAACAAGGATTTTTTTATTAAATCTGATGTTTTTTCATCATATACAATATTTTGTTCAATTGAGTTTTGGAGTATCTGAAGCATTATTGCTTCATCTATTTCTGGATGTTCATTTAATACCGACTGAATATAAGCAAATGCAGATTGTATTGTATAAAAGCTTTTTAATTCTATAGGTTCAGCAACATTATTTTTTAAAACATTAATAACAAAATCACCTGTTTTCTTTTCGATTTCATCATTTGGACGAATAATGCCTTTTTTATAAATAGTATCAATGATTGCAACACATAAATTGATGTTAAGCATCATTTTTTTGTTAGATACTACGTCATCAGTATATTTTAACTTCCATTTTTTTTCAAAATCAGCAAATAATTGATTTCTATTTTTATTGTAAATCGAATCATTTAATTTAAAAAAAGGTTTGAATTCTTTTAGTACCTGTTCCTTTTCTCTTCTTATTTCTTGTTCAGACTTATAAATTGCAAAATCATAAGGGGCTATTAAATCATTATGACGCCAAGGTTTGCTTCTTTGAAATTCATACTTAAATTTTCCCTGCATTGGAAACATTAATACAATAAGGAAAACACTAAATATAAAGAGGAAAGCTTTATAAAAGTTCTGATTATTTTTTGTGATGAAGTTTTTAATTCGGTTCATTTAGGAATAAGTTAATTCGGTTTTTAGACTGCGGGCTTTCCTTTAGTCTAAAAGTCTTTAGTCAATATTTTACATTTTAAACTCATCTTCTAAAATTTCTTTCAATTGTAATGGTCTTAAATCCTTTTTTAACTCTCCATTCTTGCATATAGATATAGAACCTGTTTGTTCTGATACAACAATAGAAATTGCATCAGATTGTTCACTAATACCAAGTCCTGCCCTGTGTCTTAAACCTAAATTTGATGGTAAACTTTGACTTTCCGAAACAGGAAGAATACATTTAGCTGATTTTATTTTGTTACCAATAATTATAACAGCACCATCGTGCAAAGGACTATTTTTAAAAAAAATGTTTTCTAATAAACGATCCGAAATATTTGCATCAATAGATTCTCCTGTTTCTATATAATATTTTAACTCATTAGATTTTGCAATTACAATTAAAGCACCAGTATTTGTTTTTGACATACTTTCGCATGCTTTAACAATTGGTGTTATTTCAGTAAGAATTTCCTGATTTAAAGCCCATTTCCAACGAAAAAAACCTCTCTTAACAAAAGCTGGTCTTCCAACCAAAAGAAGAAATTGTCTTATTTCCTGTTGAAATACAATTATTAAAACAATTACACCAACACTTACAAAACGGTTAAGTATCTCACTCAATAATTCCATTTCAAAGTACTTAACTAATTTCCACAATAAGTACAATGCAATTACTCCAAGAAAGATATTGATAGCTGCAGTTCCTTTTATAAGTTTATAAACCTCATAAAGCAATATAGCCACTAAAAGCACATCAATAACATCAAGAAAACGAATGGTGATAAAACTTGTAACGAAAAGTTGTAACATATTTATTTTAGAACTAAACAGCAAATTTAATATTTTATACTGTTAACTTTTATTATTTTGATTTTTCTTTAAATATCTGATATTTATTAAAAGGTTATTCTGATTCAATTAACATTTCAAACAATTTAATTGCTTCCATCGCTTCTTTTACATCATGAACTCTGAGAATATCTGCTCCGTTTATCAAAGCTATTGTATTTAGAACACTTGTAGCATTAAGTGCTTCATTAGGTTTAATATTTAAAACTTTATTAATCATTGACTTTCTAGAAACACCAACTAATATTGGCAAGTCAAAAAAATTAAAACAATTTAAGTTCTTTAAAAGCTGGTAATTATGAGCAACTGTTTTCCCAAACCCAAAACCAGGGTCAATTATTATATCTTTTACACCCAACTGTTTCAGTTTTTCAACTTTACCAGAAAGAATAAATACAATTTCTTTTACCACATCATTATATTCTGGATTTTGCTGCATCGTTTGAGGAGTTCCCTGCATATGCATTAGTATATAAGGAACATTTAATCTTGCAATTGTCTCAAACATCTTTTCATCCATTTCTCCTCCTGAAATATCATTGATTATGGCTGCCCCCTCTTTGATTGCCATTTCAGCTACATCTGAACGAAATGTATCAACAGATACAATTATTTCAGGAAACTGCTTAATAACTATTTTCAGTACAGACAATAAACGTAATATTTCTTCTTCTTGAGAAACAATTTTGGCTCCTGGTTTAGTTGATGTTGCACCAATATCAATGATTGAAGCTCCTTCAACAAGCATTTGCTCAACTTTTTTTAAAACAGTTGTTTCTGAATTATTTTTTCCTGCATCATAAAAAGAATCAGGTGTTATATTTAAAATTCCCATTACAATTGGGTGCTGAAGGTTTAAAATTTTACCTTTGCAATTTATAGTAGTTTTTTTACAAAAAAATGTACCTTTATCCATTCAATTACAAAATAATATAATGTTGAAAACCAATTTGCTAATTTATAAAAACTTTTAAAATGAATAAAACATCCACGCAATATGATGCAATTATAACGCTTTGCAAGGACATTTTCATAAAAAAAATGAAAGATTATGGAAGTGCGTGGCGAATTCTCAGAATATCTTCACTAACTGATCAGATTTTCATTAAAGCTCAACGTATCAGAAGCATCGAAGAAAAAGGAATACAAAAAGTCAATGAAGGCATAAAACCGGAATATATCGGCATAATCAATTATTCTATTATCGGACTTATTCAAATAGAAATAGGTATTAATACAAATGTTGAATTAAGTATTGAAGAAGGAGAAAGATTGTACGATATGTATTTCAAAAAAGCTAAATCATTAATGGAAGATAAGAACCACGATTATAGCGAAGCATGGAGAGATATGCGCATTAGTTCACTCACAGATATTATATTAATGAAATTGCTTCGCGTTAAACAAATTGAAGATAATAAAGGTAAAACTTTTATTTCGGAAGGAATTGATGCTAATTATCTGGATATGATAAATTATGCTGTGTTTGCAATGATAAAGATTTTAGAAAATGAAAATATAAATAAGAGTTAACAATTAAAAATAAAACTTAAACCAATGAAATTCATAAAAATCTTCAGCAGAATCATTGTCGGATTGGTGTTTATATTCTCTGGCTTTATTAAGGGTATTGATACTTTAGGATATACATACAAAATTCAGGATTATTTTATTGCTTTTAAAATGAGTTGGCTAAGTCCAATTGCATTTTATATAGCTGTATTCTTTTGTGTATTTGAATTTGTTTTAGGAATAGCTTTGATATTTAGATTAAAAACCAAACTAACTTCTATTCTGTTGCTTCTGTTTATGAGCTTTTTCACTATACTTACTTTTTATCTTGCTCTTAAAAATCCAGTTTCCGATTGTGGTTGTTTTGGTGATTTCCTGGTTATCACCAATTGGCAAACATTTTATAAGAACATTATATTAATGGTTTTTGTACTAATCATTTTCTTTACCCGCAATTCTTATAAAAAACCCAAACCTGCTTTTTACCAATTTAGTATTGGTTTATTAGGAACAATTGCCATATTAAGTATTATAATCTATTCTTATCGACATCTTCCAATCATTGACTCATTGCCATGGAAAAAAGGCAACAACATCAGACAATTAGTAATCCCTACTCCAGAGGTTGCAAAGATTTTTCTTGTTTATAAAAACAAAACTACGGGTGAAGTAAAAGAATACCCTTCTGATAATTATCCCTGGAAAGATTCAGTTTGGGTTGCCAGTTGGCAATTTGTTGATCAACGAAAAGAAGTTATAAAACCATTCATACAAGCACCTATACACGACTTCACTATCAACGACGAATATGGAGATGATTATACTGCGGACTATATAAATAAACCAGGCTATCAATTCATTTTAGTTGCTTATGATCTAAATAAAACAAATAAAAAAGCTTTTACAAAAGCTGGCTTAATCTACAATGGTTGCGAAAATGACAGTATTTCTTTTATTGCACTCACAGGTACTTCCTATCAAACAATAAATCCTTTTATAAAAGAGCAATCTATTAAATACCATATTTATAATACTGATGAAACTGCTTTAAAAACAATAATCCGTTCAAATCCAGGATTAATACTAATTAAAGATGGTGTAGTTATTGAAAAATGGCATTATAATGATTTCCCGGAATACAGCAAATTAAAAGAAAAGTATATTAAATAAACTGTTGTGGCTGTTAGTTGCCACAGATTACACTGATTAACACAGATAAAAGAAAAAGTTTTCTGTGAAAATTCGTGGCATCTGTGACAGAAATATTTCTGAAAGGTTCTTATTGTTATGAGTTAGAGTTTAACAATCTTTTCAACACCAAGCTTCCCATTATTCAAAATCTGTATATAATAAACACCATTCGGGTAGTTTGCCATATCAATCGTTTTGATATAATTATCAGAACCAACCACCATGTTTTCTGTATGCACTAATCCTCCCATTGCGTTATTTATTGTTATTTTAATTTCACCGCTATATCCTTTAAAATTCATAGATACAATACCTTCGGCTGGATTAGGATAAATGATTAAACCATTTTCATTATTATTTTCTTTAATTCCAACGCCATAAACAGCTACGGCTAATGCTCTTGGGGTACCATCCCCACAACTGTTTGACGGAATACAGATTACGTATCCAGAGCCACTACCGATAGTTACTGTAACAGAATTGGTGTTGCCACCTGATGTTTGAACCCAAGCTATTGGAAATACCCAAGTGTATGTTACATCTGCTACATTAGTTACACTGTAATTCTCACTTGTTCCATAATATGGAGTAACATTACCAGTAATCGTACTTGGTTGTCCAGGAGTAGTTGTTGGTGTTACAGCCAATATTCTTGCTGTGCCATAACCGCATGAATTCGATGGTGTAACAGTAATATTACCCAAACCGGCACCAACTGTAACTGTTATAGCATTTGTAGTACCACCTCCGGTTTGTGTCCATCCTGTTGGAAATGTCCAATTGTATGTTACGCCAGCAACATTTGTTACACTATAGTTCTGAGATGTTGTTTGACAAGGAGTTGCAGAACCTGTAATTAGGCTTGGCTGTGCTGGTAGTAAATCAGTACAAGCATATATTCTGGCAATTCTGTTTCTTGCAGTGCCATTGTAGATTGTAAAATCACCTACGATAATTATTTTTCCATCGCTTTGTATTGGGGTTGCGTAAACAGGTTGATTAGTCCCCATACCTGGATTAAAAGTGGCATCAAGGCTGCCGTCGGCATTGATGCGGGCAATGCGGTTTATAGCCTGGCTATTGTAGGTTGTAAAATTGCCTCCGATTACTATTTTCCCATCGCTTTGTATGACGGTTGAATTGACATAAAAATTTGCTCCTGTTCCCGGATTAAAAGTAGCATCAAGGCTGCCGTCGGCATTGATGCGGGCTACACGGCTTCTTGCTGTGCCATTGTATGTTGTAAACATGCCTCCGATTATTATTTTTCCATCGCTTTGTATGGCGATTGAATTGAGATAAAAATCTGCTCCTGCACCCACATTAAAAGTGGCATCAAGGCTGCCGTCTGTATTAAGGCGGGCTATATAATTTCTTGCTGTGCCATTGTATGACGTAAAATTACCTCCGATAATTATTTTTCCATCGCTTTGTATAGCAGTTGTAAAGAGCGGGCCAGATACTCCTGTTCCTGGATTAAATGTTGCATCTATGCTACCGTCAGCATTCAGGCGGGCTATACGGTTTCTTGCAGTGCCATTATAGGCAGTATAGTAGCCTCCAATGATGATTTTTCCATCGCTTTGGATGGTGATTGTTACTACACCATCATTTGCTCCTGTTCCCGGATTAAATGTTGCATCAAGGCTGCCATCGGTATTTAGGCGGGCTATATAGTTTCTTGCTGTGCCATTGTAATTTGTAAACATGCCTCCTATAATTATTTTTCCATCGCTTTGTATGGCGGTTGTATATATTTCCGAATTTGCTCCTGTACCCGGATTAAATGTGGCATCGAGACTGCCATCGGTATTAAGACGGGCTATAAAGTTTCTTGCTGTGCCATTGTATGAGGTAAAACCGCCTCCGATAATTATTTTCCCATCGTTTTGTATTGCAGTTGCAATAACATAATTATCAGCTCCCGTACCCGGATCAAAAGTGAGATCGAGTATACCAGATTGTGCTTTGGCATTAATACTAAAAACAATGCAAAACAGCATTATTAAGAAAATGTTTTTGTTTTTCATCTTTTTGGGTTTTAAATTTTTCCTACTCGTAAGGCTTTTCGATTTCCGCCCTTTGCTAAGTAGGTAATGACGCTTTTAACACTTGAAAATATGTAATTTTCATTATCCTTTTCCCTCGTAAAATTAATTCATTTCCAAACAACTACCAATATATTTTATCAACAATTTCAGAAAAAGCAAAAAAACTACAAAGCCTCCACAACTCCACAGGTCCCCGTTCGGCCGAGGCT
>DYDE01000126.1 GCA_020718065.1 Marinifilum sp.
CTGCATTTTTCCCTTTATATTCTACTATAATGGAGTTATTCAGTAGCCCCTATATAATATTTGTCAAACATCATTCCAAGTTTTTAATCAGAAAACTTACTTTTTATTTTTTCTTGAACAAAGGCGATTTCAGAATATCGAACTGAAGTCCAATAGAAGGAATAAATGTTAAACCTGAGAGTTTAGTGGAATTGCCTCCCAGCATTTTATATGATCCAAAATTCTGATAAAAAACTGATAAAGAAGAGACCAGATGAAAAAATTCACAATCGGCATTCAAATTGATAAAGTTTTAGCATTAATTGCCTTTTCTTTAAATTCTGAATTTCAATCCTACAAAACATCCCACCCAAGCTTGATAATTGCTTGATCCTGATAATTTATTGTAAAAATTATGAGGACTGGTATCTGTTATATAATCTCTTACTCCAGTATTTTCTTTGTCAGAAACAAATAAGTTCAAAGAAGGTCCGGCGGTAATAGCCCAATGTTTTGACAAATTATAGTTTAATCCCACTGAAAGCTTATTTTTTGTACTAGTCATATTCACCCATATGGAATCTCTATTAATATGAGTTGATGTAAAGTCAATATTTACAGAAATTTTTTTGTCATGTCTTAAAAGTGTTCCAAATCCAAAAGTTGCGCCCCAGGTTTTATTATATAATATAGGATTTCCACTTAAACCAAAAATTGTATAAAATATATTAGTACCCATACAATAGTTGAGATTGCCAAACAACATTTCATCAAAAGAAAAATTAATGGAATGATAGCCTTTTCTAACAATATTAAAAAATCCTATAGATAGACCTGATACAGTATCAGCTACATTTATTATTCCTATTTGATAACCCTTTACATTTTTGGCATAGTTAAAAAAACAGGAAATTTGTGTGCCTTTTGATTCTTTAACTGCAATATTGGCAAAACTTGACAATTGGAGTTTATTATTACTTCCTTTAATTGTATTGGTATAACCACTTATTTGATAACCATTGTTATCATTTTTTGCTATATTGGCAAAACCGGAAAGTTGCATTCCATTATTGCTGCCTAATGCAATATTAACATAACCTGTTACCTGAAAACCATCAACATCTTCCGTTGTAATATTTGTAAACCCAGACAACTGTAGCCCGTTTAATTTCCCTTTTTGGAGATTTACATAACCTGCAACCTGAGCACCTTGAAGTGTATCAAAAATAGTATTGCAAAATCCCGATATTTGAGCTCCATTTACTTTTCCAATAGCTGTATTAAAAAAACCTGCTATCTGAACTCCTTTTACATTTCGACCTGTTATATTTCCAATTCCTGCAACTTGTAATCCACGAACATCTTTTTTGTTTATATTTAATATTCCACCTACTTCCAGTCCATCAACTCCATTAGAATATCCTGAAAGGATATTTAATGACAACTTGTTTGTTATAGAACCACTTAATTTGTGATTGGTGCCAGCAAAAGGTACCAATGAAATTTGCCATTTTCTGGTTTCATAATCAGAAAGATTAAGCGAATTAACAATCATTTCGTCACTTACTAATGTTTTAACAAGTATTACATCATTAATTTCTTTGGTGGATATGGTTTGAACTGTTTTTGGTGTTAGTTTATTAATATTCTCAGGCTTTGGTGAAAGCTTTAACTCAATGTTGTTTTTATCAGTAGGTCTAATATAAATAATGGTATCATAATAATTCACTTTACTAACTCCTAAACTTATATAATCCGTTTCTGGAATAACATTTATTGTGAAAATACCAGCCGAATCGGTAAGCGCAGTTTCAATTTTATTAAGATTATAAACTGTTGCAGTAGCTATTTTTTCTCCTGTTCTTGAATTTATGATAGTACCAGTGATTGTATATGTTGTTTTATCTGAAATGGAGTTATTGTTTGATTGTTTTTTGTTTTTTTTAAGTATTATAATATAATATCCGGATGTCTTATAATAATAATCCATTCCAAGCATTCCATTAAGGATTTTTACTGTTTCTTTGCTATTTACATTAAAAGTAACCAATGAATCTAAAGGAACAATATCAGAATTATAAGAAAAACTATAACTACCTAAATCAGCCATTTTAAACAAAGTGTTTTCAACACTTTCGTTCTTTACAGATAATGTTATCTTTTTCTGTAAAGGATTTGATTGGGCATATAAATCAGATATCCCGTTATATAATAATAATAAAACTAAAATTAAATAAATTAGAGAATGCTTAACAACCATTTCCATCAAAAATATATGTTGTGCCAGATTTCGTAAAAGTTAAATTAAATGATTTCGCAATAATATCAATAATATTATCAATAGGTTGATTTATGAATGTAGCGGAAAGTTTGCAATTATAAAGGTCTTTATTGTTAAATACAATATTTATTCCATAAAATTTTTGAAGTGTTTCAACAACCATTGATAATTCGGTTTTGCTAAAAATAAGGGTTTTGGTTTTCCAATATAAATCATTAATATTGCTCTCACTGATTTTTCGGACTTTATGAGTTATCTTATCAAATATTCCTTTTTCACCTGCAACAAGCACAACAGCATTGGTGTCCCCACTTGTTATGTCTGAACTATAAAGCATTACTTTGCCTTCTTTTACCAAAACCTCTATTTCTTTGTTTTCATTGTATGCATTAACATTAAATGAGGTTCCAAGAACTTTAATATTGGCATCTCCCGTATGAATTATAAAAGGCTTTTCTTTATCATGAGATACCTCAAAGTAAGCCTCTCCTTCAAGAATTACTTCCCTCGTTGAACCTTTAAATTTTTGAGGATAACTTAATTTTGATTTAGCGTTTATTGCAACAGTAGTTCCATCCGGTAATGTATCCTGAATAGAAACTTCATTGGCAAACAAATCAATTTGTTTAACTCTTCCTGTTTGCCAGAAATAAATAATGGAAAGTATTGCAATTGGAATCAAAACTGCTGCAATCCTTAATAATATTCTTGAAGTTTCATTTTTTTGTTTTCTATTTATAGAAATAGTCTTATTGCTATTTTCGTAAGCATCAATTTTTGATGATAACTTATCCCAAGCAATATCTACATTTACAATAACTGGTGTAGGTTCGAGTTTTCCTGTTTCTAACCAGGTTTTCTTTAAACTTTCAAAATATGCTTTGTTTTCAATAGAAGCATTTATCCATTCTTCAACAATGAATACCTGTTCTTCTGAAGCTTTACCTGAAAGATAAGCAGCAATGAAATCATGGGCTATATGGTCTGAAAAATTATACATCTTTACATTAATATGACAATTATGATAAACACTACCCCCATTTAATTTTTAAATATTTTATAAAACAGTTCGAAATAAAAAAACAATATCAATGGTAAATAATCTTTCAGTTCCTCTCTTAAAAATTTTAATGCTTTACCAATTTGGTTTTCTACTGTTTTTACTGAGATATTGAGCTTTTCTGCTACTTCCTTATAAGACAATTGATCGTATCGGTTCATCACAAAAACCTTTCTGCGTTCTTCGGGCAATTTATCAATAGCTTGTCTTATTTTTTCCTGTAATTCTTTTATTTCAGAAGAACCTGTTTGTTCATATGAAATATCCTGCTGTTCTGCAAGAGTTTGTTCTTTGTATTTTAATTGAACATTTTTGTGTTTGATATAATTTAAACTACTATTGTGAGCAGCTCTGAAAAGATAAGATTTAAACGATGTTGTAATATCCAACTCAGCTTTTTTCTGCCATAACTGGAAAAACAATTCCTGTATAATTTCTTCTGCTGCATCAATATCTAAAACAAACTTATTGGCATACGAACACAAATGGCTGTAATGCAATTTGAAAACACTTTCAAATGCACCCTTATTCCCGTTTTTGATTTGCTCAACAACTTCGTTTTCTGTTGTCATTTATTAATAAAAATTTTATATGCAAACTTATCAAAAATATTGAAAACAATCACACTTATGAAAATTTAGATAAAATAAAAAAATTCTATAAACATTAGTAACTGTTTAATTATCTAAAAACTATTTTATCTTACAATTAACATAATACAAAAATAAAAATTATAAAGATTAATAAATTTTATTTAATTTTGAATTATATATGAAATGCCTATAAATCAATATTTATTCTGATAAAAAATTTAATAATAAACAGATGAAAACACTTATTTTGGCACGACATGCAAAATCTTCCTGGGAACTTCCTGAGGTTGAAGATTTAGATCGCCCACTTATTGAAAAAGGACTCATTAGAACTCAAAAATCCATCGCTTTTCTCCTGAAAAACAATATTAATATAGACCTTATAATTTCAAGCCATGCTAAACGTGCGCTCGAAACTGCAAAACTTTATGCAAATGCATTGAAATATCCATTACAGAAAATAGAAGTAAATACTTCTATTTATTTTTCCGGACCAGAAGACCTTTTTAATGTTGTTTACTCAATACCAGATAATATTCAAACAGCAATGTTAGTTGGGCACAACCCAACAATGACACAGTTTGCCAATTGTTTTGCTGATAAATTAATTGATTATATGCCTACCTCTGCAATTGTCACTTTTGAATTTAATACTGATAAATGGACGGACATTGAACTTTGTAACCATAAAACAAAACATATTGTTTTTCCTAAAAACTTATAGTAAAACTTAACTTTAACTTAACATTATTTTCAAAAAAACTTAACATATTGCAAGCAAAAATATATCAATGGCAAAAGAACAAAAGAAATTTATCAGTCGCGAAATAAGTTGGCTCTATTTCAATGAAAGGGTATTACAAGAAGCTTCTGATTTAAATAATCCATTAAATGAACGAATTAAATTTCTAGGCATATTCTCTAACAATCTTGATGAGTTTTTTAGGGTTCGTGTTGCTACACTGAATCGTATGCTCGATTTAAAAGATAAGGATTCCATTTATGATGATTTTTCCCCAAAAAAGATTTTAAAAGAAATCAACAACATTGTATCCGAACAACAACAAAAATTTAATGCTATTTATAAAGATATTCTTAAAAAACTTGAGCTTAATAATATCTATATAATAAACGAAAAACAACTCAACGAAACTCAAGGAGAGTACGTAAAAAAGTATTTCAGGGAAAAAGTACGTCCCAATCTTTTCCCTATTATGATGAGTAACCTTGACAATACCGATTCTCTTAAAGATACTGCTATATATCTTGCTGTTCATATGCAAAAAAAAGATGGAAGCATAAAAGAAAACTATGCATTAATGAAAGTTCCATCAGTTAGTGTTTCTCGTTTTCTTGTTTTACCAAAAGCTGAAGAAAAAAAATATATTATTTTATTAGATGATGTTATAAGGTATTGTTTAGAGGATATATTTCTAATGTTTGATTTTGATATTTTAAGAGCTTATACAATAAAATTTACACGCGATGCCGAACTTGACCTTGATAATGATGTTTCGAAAAGCTATATTGAATTGATTACAGAAGGTTTAAAACAACGCAAACTGGGGCGACCAGTTCGTTTTATTTATGATAAAGACATACCTGCAGATTTGTTAAAGTTATTATCGAAAAAGTTTAATATATCTTCAAAAGAAAATCATATTGCAGGGGACAGGTATCATAATTTCAAAGACTTTATAAGTTTTCCAAACCTTGGGTCAAAAGATTTTGAATTTGTACCAACACCTCCCTTACCTCATAAATCGCTTGCAAATGCGAAGAGTATTTTTGCTGCAATCAGGCAAAAAGACATTATGTTGCATTATCCTTATCATTCTTTTCAATACATTATTGATTTACTTCGCGAAGCTTCCATTGATCCGCTTGTTAAGTCAATAAAAATGACTATTTATCGTCTTGCAAGAAATTCTAATGTTATAAATGCACTTATCAACGCTGCTCGTAATGGTAAATCAGTCACAGTCTATTTGGAATTACAAGCCCGCTTTGATGAAAAAGCCAATTTATTCTGGTCTGAAAAACTTCAGGAAGAAGGAGTAACTATTATTAATGGAATACCTGGATTAAAGGTACATTGCAAACTTTTGTTAATTAAACGCAAAGAGGGCAATGCAATCAATTATTATACAAATGTTGCAACCGGAAACTTCAATGAAGATACAGCCAAAATTTATGCAGATGATTCGCTACTCACAGCTAATGAAAAAATTGGTGTTGAAGCTGAGAAGGTATTTGCAATGTTTGAATCAAAATTCAAACCTTTTCGTTTTAGTACACTTATAGTTTCTCCATTTTCGCAGCGTAACTATTTTATTAGAATGATTAATAATGAAATTGCCAATGCTAAAGCTGGGAAAAAAGCTAGAATTATTATCAAGCTTAATAATCTTGTTGATCAGGCAATTATTAAAAAATTATATCAGGCAAGTGATGCTGGTGTGAAAATCCGTTTGATTATTAGAGGAATATGTGTTCTTAAACCTCACATTAAAGGATTAAGTGATAATATCAGAGCTATTAGTATAGTTGATAAATTTCTTGAACATTCAAGGTTGTTTTATTTTTATAATAATGGAAAAGAAGACTTGTTTATTTCCTCAGCAGATTGGATGACAAGAAACTTTGATTATCGGATTGAAGTTGGTTGTCCTATAAATGACAAAGATATTAAAAACGAATTGCTTAAGATGTTGGAAATACAAATGAACGACAATACAAAAGCAAGGAATATTTCAGCAGACAACAAAAATGAATATAAGAAAACTGACTCAGAATTACAGGTTCGTTCGCAATTTGATATTTACAATTACTTTAAAGAATTATCTGCTTAAATATGTTATTTGCTGCCATAGATATAGGCTCTAATGCTGGAAGATTATATTTTGCTAATGTTTACGAACACAATGGTCAAGTAATTGCCGAAAAAGCCTCTTTGGTGAGAATTCCCTTACGTTTAGGTGAAGATGCTTTTAAAATTGGTAAAATTTCTGAAGAAAGAATTATCAATTTATTAAAGACCTTAAAAGCATTTAAACTATTGATTGAAGTATATAAACCAGTTAGTTATATCGCTTGTTCAACTGCTGCTTTGCGCGAAGCTCAGAATACACCAGAAATAGTTCAAAGAGCAAAAGCAGAATCAGGAATAGAACTTGAAGTAATTAGTGGACTCGAGGAAGCAAGAATTGTTGGATCTACTAATAATATTTCAACTGGTGATAACCATAATATTGCAATGTATATTGATGTTGGTGGGGGAAGCACCGAAATCTCAATGGTTTCTAAAGACCATCAAATTATTGCTTCCAATTCTTTTAAACTCGGGACTTTGCGTATGCTCAATAAAAATAATAACAATAATGAATGGGGAGACTTAAAAAAATGGTTAAAAGATTTCAAAAAAGATTTTGGTAAAATATATTGTATAGGTTCGGGTGGAAATATTAATAAAATTAACAAATTATATGGTACCAAACCTGATGATATTGTAACGTATAAAAATATTCAGAATGGATACAACCAAATAAGAAAACTTTCTATTGATAAAAGAATAGAAGATTTAGGCATGCGTCCAGACAGAGCAGATGTTATTGTTCCCGCTGCACAAATATTTTTAACTATTATGAAATGGGCAAAAGTTGACTTTATTTATGTTCCTAAAATAGGCTTGTCAGATGGGTTGATTCATGTATTATATAATAATTACCAAATTAATCTTAACGATACTCAGGTTGTTAGATTAAAAGATTTAAAATCTTTTGTTTAGGAGATTCCTATTTCAGAAAATCTTTCAAAGTGTGTGATTTTAAATAATCTTTCATCACATTTGTTACGTCTTGTATAATATTATTCATCAGGCATTTATTAAAGGGACAAATCTGTTTGTCAGAAGGGCAGCCTTCGTTTTCGATATTTCCCTCTACGCATTCATAAATTTCGAGTAATGTAATGCTTTCTGGTGGTCGCTTAAGCATAATGCCTCCAGAAGGTCCTCTGGTAGATTTAAGGAAATTCTTTTTCACCAATACTTGTGAAATTTTTGCTATATGATTTCTTGATGATCCTGTCATTTTTGCAATTTCAGTCATTGTGATCAATTGCTTTGATTTGGCAACAATTATCATGCTGTGTAATGCTATTGAGGCTGCTTCTGAAAGATGGACAATTCTAGACATACTTTTTCCTTTGCACAAATAAATATTCAAATATATAAATTTTCTATAAACAAACTTAAATAATTGTATAATTATTAAATAATCATTTTTTTTGTATGATACTTATTTTAGAAAGGCTTTGCCTTGCCATGTATTCCTCTTTTCTAATTCCTTTTCTATCATAACAACAATTTGATCGTTTCGTAACAAACCCCAAACTGGTGATGCAAGAAATCGAGGAGGAACTTCACCGGTAAATCTTTCGATCACCATCGCAGGATTGAGCTTCTCAATAAAACGAACAACGAAATCTACATATTCTTCAAGTGAGAACAAATCAAACAAGGCTGGGTTTTGCAGATAGTCCTGCTCCATAGCTGTATCTTTTATAATTTGGAGTTGATGGAACTTGATGTTATTGATAGGAAGTTTGGATAAGATGTCGGCTTGTGCAAGCATTTCTTCTCTGCTTTCACCAGGTAGTCCGAAAATGATATGAGCACCACACTTTACACCATGAGCGACTGTTTTTTCAATGGCTGTTACCGATTGCTCAAATGTATGTCCACGATTGATTATTTCCAACGTTTTATTGTAACATGATTCTATTCCATATTCCACAATAATATAATGTTTTTCTGAAAGTTTTTTTAAATACAGTAGCTTTTCATCATCAATGCAATCGGGTCTGGTGCCTATAACAAGACCGATGACTCCAGGAAAAGCAAGTGCTTCGTTGTATTGTTTTTTTAAGGAGTCAATATGGGAATACGTATTTGAATAGGTTTGAAAGTACGCCAGGTAATTGTTAGCACGGCGGTATCTTCGCAAATGGAACTCAACCCCTTCTGCCAATTGTTGGGTAATGGTTTTCGCTGGCAGGCAGTAGGAAGGATTAAAGGCGTCGTTGTTGCAATAGGTACAGCCACCCATACCCACTGTGCCATCTCTATTTGGACATGTTGAACCAGCATCAATGCTAAGTTTTTGCACTCTTTCGCCAAACTGAAGGCGGAAGTATTCTGCATAGGAATTAAACCGACGATTATGTCCCCAAATATAGTTGTTATCGCTTTTCAAATTATTTTTATAAATGAGTTTACAAAGCTATGAATTCTGGTGTTTTTTTAGCTATTTTAGCTTAAAAATAAAATGTACTTAAAGTGCCTGAAGTACTTAAGGTGATTGAAATTATAAGAAAACAAAAAGATGAAACACCATATCAAAGAGCTTATTTTGCAAGGAGAAAATCAGCAACTTGATTTTAAATTTGAGATTTCTGATTCGAAAAAGATAGCAAGAACATTGGTGGCTTTTGCCAATTCTGATGGTGGGACTTTATTGGTGGGGGTGAAAGACAATGGGGCTTTGGCAGGAGTGAGGAGTGAAGAAGAATTTTTTATGGTAGAGGCAGCCGCCAATATGTATTGCAGACCTGAAATAAATTTTGTTTCAAAATCGTGGACCATCGAAGGGAAAACGATATTGGAGATTATTATCCAAAAATCTGCAAACCGACCCCATACTGCTTTATCGGAGGAAGGAAAATGGCTTGCTTATATCAGGGTGAATGATGAAAACATTCTGGCAAATGCTGTTTTATTAAAAGTATGGCAGATAAATACAAGTAAAAAGAATACTATCCTGCGTTTTACCGAAAAAGAAAAGATTATTCTGGATTACCTGGAACATAATGATGGTATTAGCTTATCAAAAGTATGCAAAATAGCAAATATTAAAAGAAATAAAACTGAAGCAATTCTGGTTAACATGATAGTTATGAGAGTGATAAGGATAGAATTTACAAGAAAAGGTGTATTATATAAATTGAATTTATTAGAAAGTAAAGAATTTTAAATGATCGAAATAGGTTCTTTTATCACTTAGTGCGTAGAGATTTTATTCTCTTTTGCTTTTCCTCGAACCACTGTAAATTTCAAATTTCATAAACCTACATTCCAGAGGTCCATTGAAGAGAGTGATTTTTTGAGTTGGCTTAAGTCCAATAAATCGTAAAGCATCGGTATCGGAACTGATGATCCATGCATTCCAGCCATCGTATTTGGTTTTTAAGGTATCGCCTAGGCTTTTGTAGAATTCAATCATATTGTCCTGTTCCATACGTTCGCCATAGGGAGGGTTCATAATCAATACGCCGGGGGTTTCAGGTGGTTCGCTTTTGATGAAATCGCATACTTCCACTGCAATGTCTTTATGCAATTTGGCAAAGCGTATGTTTTCTTTTGCAATCTTAATGGTTTGTTCCGAAATATCAGAACCTACAATTTCGCCTTCGTATTCTACCATTTTGTTTAAAATGGCATTACGGATGGTTTCCCACAGTGCTGGTTCGAAATCTTTCCATTTCTCAAATCCAAAGGTCTTGCGGTAATAACCTGCAGGGATGTTGTTAGCAATCATGGCAGCCTCTATTAACAATGTTCCAGAACCACACATGGGATCCATGAAATTAGATTGTTTGTCCCAGCCACTAATTAATATCATACCCGCCGCTAGTACTTCGCTTATGGGAGCAATATTTGTTGCCTGACGGTAGCCTCTTTTATGCAGCGATTCGCCTGAACTATCCAGAGAAACAGTACAGTTTTCTTTATATATATGAATATTAATTCTTAAATCAGGTTTTTCTAAATCAACTGATGGACGTATTCCGAATTTGTTTCGAAACTGGTCAGCAATGGCATCTTTGGCTTTTTGAGCCACAAACTGAGAATGGGTAAATATAGAATCTTTTATAACGCTGTCGATAACAAACAAACCATCTTTGCGAAGATAATCTTCCCAGTTGATAAGCATTATCTGGTTATAAAGGTCTTCGTTTGTTTTAACATTAAAATGGGCAATGGGTTTTAATATTCTCAGTGCGGTGCGACAACAATAATTTGCTTTATACATAAAACCTTTATCGCCTTTGAAAGCAACAGCCCGGTTTAAAGTTTCAATATCTGTTGCTCCCAATAATTTGAGTTCGTTTGCTAAAACCGGTTCAAGACCAAAACTGGTTTTTGCGATCATGGAATAATTGTCAGTGTTTTTTGCCAAAGGAAATTAAATTTACGATTTTGGATTTATGATTTACGATTTCTGATTTACAATTTCTCCTTGAATTATTATTGTTCTTCGTAAATAACAGTCATTAGTGTTTGCCCCACTGCTTTTAATGTAGTTCTGTCAATTGCATCCATATTATCTTTTAATGTGTGCCATTCAGTGGGAAAGGAATGGGTTCCATCCTGATTGAGATGAATGATGTCGATAGTAGGTATTCCGATAATTTGATTAATATATAAATGATCATCTGTAATTTGTTGTCCCATATTCCCTTCAATAAAATAATTGGAATATCCAACTCTAAAAGCTGTATTCCAAACATTTCTCACTACATCTGGTGCATATTGCAAAGAAATTCCTTCTTTAGGGAAGGTAGCATTGCGACCACCCACCATATCCAATAAAATGCCATACTTAGCATAATAGTTTACTTTGTGTGGATTCTTTGCCCAATATTGGGAACCAAGACACCAGGTGTGGTCAATTTTAGGTTCTGTGCTAAATTCTGGCTGACCATAATCTTCGCAATCAAATAAAATAATATCTATTCCGATTTTAGGATTTTTTAAACTTATTTGTCTGGCAATTTCCAATAACACACCTGCTCCGCTGGCGCCATCATTTGCACCATCAATGGGGGTATTGTAGTTTTTCGTATCTGGATCGTTATCTGCATAAGGGCGAGAATCCCAATGGGCAGAAAGAAATATGCGATTGTTTAATTCGGGTTTGTAAGATGCAATAATATTCTTGCAGGTGAGCATTTTCCCATTGTATGCCTTTACTTTTGTTTCCTGAACGATAACATTGCTTAAGTATCCTTTTAATTTGCTTACAAAATAAGCTTCGCATTTTGTTTGAGCGGGAGTATTTGGAACACGGGGACCGAATTTGACCTGTTGTTCCACAAAAGCATAGGCTGAATCTTCATTAAAAACAGGGACATTCACACTTGGTTTGGTGGTGGTGGTATCGGTGGTGGGTTTCTTTTTGTTTTCGCCACAGCCAGTAAAAAAAGTAATCCCTATTATACAAGCTAAGAGGAGTAAATATATTTTAATTTTCATCTAAATCGTTTTTTCTGCAAAGTTATGTTTTACTTTCTGATTTTTAAATGAAAAGATGAAATATTCGATTACTTTCTGAATAAAGAAAAACTTGGATTTTCCAATCTGATCAATATAGTATTTAAGTTATGTTTAAATGAATAGAAATGAGCTATTGTAATATCAGATAAAAGAAATGAAAGGGAGGTTCTTATTTAATAGTATAACCTATTCCTAATCTCACGACCATTGCATTGCTTAAATAACCTCTATCTGGAATTGAAAAATCAGGCGGACTTCCAAGCTTTTCGTAAAGAACAGTACCCCAACCAATACCCATGTTTAAATAAAAACCTGATTTATAATAAATATTGTTGCCTAAACCATAATAAAAACCAAGAAACTCTGCTTTGCTATCGAAATGTTCAATTTCTTTGGTTGTATGGTTTTCATATTCTGAAAAAACAATATTGTGGTATGTGAAATTTATATTGAGATAAAGGTTTAACTTGTTTTTTCTTGAAAAAAAATGCTTGTCGTAAGATAATCGCCCTCCAATAAATTGCTGTTTGGTAGGATAATAATAGTTTTCTTTTTTGGGAATGATCGAATAATAAGAAACCGCATTGAAAAGAGGACCAATGGAAAAAGTGTTTTTTTTGTAGTCGCTGGTGATAGAAGGAGCTATATATAATCCATAATAATTAACTTCGGTAGCGCAATTGATGCCAACATAGGAATTATTTGTATGCCTCTGCGAATAAACATAGGAAGCATTTAATATTAGTCCTATAATTATTATATATCTTTTCAAAATATCAGGGTTATTAATAGTTGTTTTGAAGTAAAGAAAGAGTTGTTTTCCTTAGTAACAAATATAGTGTTTTTCGTTGTTTTTAACAAATAAAAAATGATATACCTATAATCTTATATTTTAACTATCATATATGGTTTTTGTGGAAGTAGTTATGTTTGAAACTAATAAAGCAAGAATATATTATTTAAATTTGTACAAAATGGTAGTTAACAACAAGATAGCTATGTTTTGTGATTTGGCGAACACACTCTATAAGAATGCGAACACACTCTATAAGAAAGCGAACACACTTTATAGGAATTCGAACATACTCTATAAGAAGGCGAACACACTTTATAAGAAGACGATGATACTTTATAGAAATGCGAACATACTTTATAAGAAGACAATGATACTTTATAGGAATGCGAACATACTCTATAAGAGTGCGATGATGCTTTGTAAGGTTTCTTAGTTATTTTGCAAGGTGTTTGAGGTGCTTTGTGAAATGTATAAGATGCTTTATGGGGAAATTTTCATGATTAGTGATAAATTATTTATAATTTTATTTGTTTTTGTAGAAATGTTATTTTAATTT
>DYDE01000127.1 GCA_020718065.1 Marinifilum sp.
ATATTGCACTTTAGAACGCAACTTGGTATGAGTTATTCAGCAGACCCTAATTAAAGTTAAGTAAAAAACCCATAGCTAAATAATAACTATGGGTTTCTAATAATATTGTAAAGAAAAACTAAGCTTGCGCTGTAGGGCCTCCCAGATTCATTGGAATTGCATTCACTTCCGTTTCCTTTATCATACCATGGACCGATTCGTACTTCGAAATATTATCTTTCAAAGCATTTACCAATCTTTTGGCATGTTGTGGAGTTAATACAATTCTCGATTTAACTTTTGCTTTAGGAACTCCTGGCATTACTTTAACAAAGTCAACTATAAACTCAGAGTTAGAATGAGTAATAATTGCAAGGTTAGAGTATATCCCCTCCCCTATTTCCTCTGTAAGTTCAATATTTAATTGATTTTCGTCCATTTTCTTATTTATTTAGTCAGCATTTACTTCAGCTTTCGAAGCCATTAAGCTCTTATATTCTTCCATAGAGCCAACAATTATTTTATCATATTCGCGCAATCCGGTTCCTGCAGGAATTAAATGACCAACAATAACGTTTTCTTTTAACCCAAGTAAGAAATCTTCTTTTCCATTAACAGCAGCTTCGGTAAGTACCTTGGTTGTTTCCTGAAATGATGCAGCAGACATAAAACTCTTAGTTTGTAAAGAAGCTCTTGTTATACCCTGCAATATTTGATTAGAAGTAGCTGGTATAGCATCTCTTGAGTCTGCAAGTTTTAAATCTTTACGTTTCAATAATGAGTTTTCATCACGCATTCTTCTTGCAGTTACAATCTGTCCTGGTTTCAAAGTTGTAGAATCACCAGCATCAACCACCACTTTTTTAGCGAAAATAGAATCATTCTCATCATTAAAGTCTGATTTATTTACAATTTCTCCTTCTAAGAATTTGGTATCGCCTGGATCGAAAATAACAACCTTACGCATCATCTGTCTTACAATAACCTCAAAATGCTTATCATTAATTTTTACACCCTGCAAACGATATACTTCTTGTACTTCATTAACAATATATTCCTGAACTTTAGTAGGTCCTTTAATTGCTAATATATCAGAAGGTGTAATAGCACCATCAGATAATGGAGTTCCTGCTTTTACAAAGTCGTTTTCTTGAGCTAATATCTGTTTTGATAAAGGAATTAAATAACGCTTTTCTTCACCAGTTTTTGATGTAATAATTACCTCTCTGTTACCTCTTTTAATTTTCTTAGAGAATGCTACTTCTCCATCAATTTCAGAAACAACAGCAGGATCAGAAGGATTTCTTGCTTCAAATAATTCAGTTACCCTTGGCAAACCTCCTGTGATATCACCTGCTTTTCCAACAGATCTAGGTATTTTAATTAAGACATCTCCAGCAATTATTTTATCACCATCATTCACAATAATATGAGAATTAACAGGAATATCATAAGATTTTATAACTTCTTTATCAGCAGATAATATTTCAATGTATGGATTTTTTGTTTTATCCTTACTTTCGATGATTACCTTTTCGTGATAACCAGTTTGTTCATCCGATTCAATCCTATAGGTAATATTTTCAATAATGTTTTTAAATACTAAAGTACCACCAACTTCAGAAATGATAAGTGCATTAAATGGATCCCAATCACAAATCATATCTCCCTTTTTAATAGTTTCCCCATTGTTGAAATACAAATGAGCACCATAAGGAATATTATGAGTTGAGAGAATAATATTAGTTTTAGAATCGATAATTCTCATTTCAGCAGAACGACCAATTACTATTTGGTACTTCTCATCAGTATTGCTGGTATAGTTAATACTTCTTAGTTCATCTATTTCCAGTGTTCCATTATATTTTGCAACAACTTTAGAAGCAGTAGCAATATTACCAGCAACCCCCCCAACGTGGAATGTTCTAAGTGTCAACTGCGTGCCTGGCTCACCAATTGATTGAGCTGCAATAACACCGACAGCTTCTCCCATTTGAACCATTCTTCCGGTTGCCAAACTTCTACCATAACATTTTGTACAAACACCTTTTTTAGACTCACAAGTTAAAACCGACCTGATTTCAACAGATTCGATAGGTGAATCTTCAATTACTCTACAAATTTCTTCTGTTAATTCTTCACCAGCTAAAACAATTAATTCGCCGGTAAAAGGATGATAAATATCGTGTACGGTTGATCTACCTAGAATTCTGTCATAAAGCGTTTCAACAGTTTCTTCGTTTTTCTTTAATGCCGATGTTGTTAATCCTCTTAGTGTTCCGCAATCTGTTTCATTGATAATAACATCCTGAGAAACATCAACTAAACGACGTGTTAAATAACCAGCATCTGCAGTTTTAAGAGCTGTATCTGCCAAACCTTTACGAGCACCGTGTGTAGAAATAAAATATTCCAACACCGAAAGTCCTTCTTTAAAGTTCGAAAGAATTGGGTTTTCTATAATTTCAGGTCCTTTAGAACCAGATTTTTGAGGTTTAGCCATCAAACCCCTCATCCCTGATAACTGACGTATTTGTTCTTTAGATCCTCTAGCTCCAGAATCAAGCATCATATATACTGAATTGAAACCTTGTTTGTCTTTCGACATCGTATCCATAAGAACTTTGGTAAGTTTGGAATTTGAGTGCGTCCAAATATCAATAATTTGGTTATATCTTTCATTGTTTGTAATAAACCCATTATTATAATTGTTCATAACCTCATCAACCTCTGTATTTGCTTGGCTAATCAAATCAACTTTAATTTCAGGAACATTAACATCACCTAAATTAAAGGACAAGCCTCCTTTAAAAGCCATTTTAAAACCAAGATCTTTAATATCATCAAGAAACTTTGCAGTTGCTGAAGTACCAGTCTTTTTTAATATATCACCAATGATATCACGCAAAGATTTCTTTGTCATTAATTGGTCAATATACCCCATTTTTTTAGGCACCACCTGATTGAACAAAACTCTTCCTACAGTAGTTTCAATAAGTTTTGTAGTAATAGGTGCTTCTTCATCATCATTTGGTAACTCAATACGAACTTTGATATGTGCATGTAAATCTGTAGCCTTTTCATTATAAGCAATTATAACTTCTTCAGGAGAATAAAAGGTCATTCCTTCACCTTTAACTATATGTTCTGGTTCACTTCTACGACCTTTGGTCATATAATATAATCCCAAAACCATGTCCTGAGAAGGAACTGTAATAGGAGCACCATTTGCTGGATTAAGAATATTGTGAGAAGCAAGCATTAATAATTGAGCTTCCAATATAGCAGCATGACCTAGAGGTACATGAACAGCCATTTGGTCACCATCGAAGTCAGCGTTGAAAGCGGTACATACCAATGGATGCAACTGAATAGCCTTTCCTTCAATAAGTTTTGGCTGAAACGCTTGTATTCCAAGTCTGTGTAATGTAGGAGCACGGTTTAATAAAACAGGATGTCCTTTAAGTACACTCTCTAAAATATCCCAAACCACAGGATCTTTTCTGTCAACAATTTTTTTAGCAGATTTCACCGTTTTTATGATACCTCTTTCAAGCATTTTACGAATAATAAAAGGCTTAAATAATTCAGAAGCCATATCTTTTGGCAAACCGCATTCATGAAGTTTCAATTCTGGACCAACGACAATAACCGAACGTGCAGAATAATCAACTCTTTTCCCTAAAAGATTCTGACGGAAACGACCTTGTTTTCCTTTAAGACTATCACTTAAAGATTTTAAAGCTCTATTAGATTCTGTTTTAACAGCACTGGTTTTACGAGAATTGTCAAAAAGAGAATCAACAGATTCTTGAAGCATACGTTTTTCGTTACGTAAAATAACTTCAGGAGCTTTAATTTCAATTAATCTTTTTAAACGATTATTACGGATAATAACCCTTCTGTATAGATCATTTAAATCAGATGTTGCAAATCTTCCTCCATCTAAAGGAACCAAAGGTCTCAATTCAGGGGGAATAACTGGAACAACTTTAACAATCATCCACTCAGGCTTATTTTCAATATGTTTATTAGCTTCGCGGAACGATTCAACAACCTGTAAACGTTTTAAGGCATCTTGTTTTCTTTGTTGAGATGTTTCTTTATTTGCTTTATCTCTTAAGTCGTATGATAATTTATCTAAATCCAAACGGGAAAGAATATCACATAAAGCTTCTGCCCCCATTTTGGCAATAAATTTATCTGGATGACTATCTTCCAAATACTGATTTTCTTTTGGAAGGTTTTCAATAATGCTGAAATATTCTTCTTCAGTTAAAAAATCAAGATATTGAACACCATCAGCTTTTTTAATACCAGCGTTTATTACAACATATCTTTCGTAATAAATTATTAAATCTAATTTTTTAGTAGGTAATCCAAGTAAATATCCAATTTTATTAGGAATAGATCTGAAAAACCAAATATGTGCAACCGGAACAACAAGTTGAATGTGCCCCATACGTTCTCTACGAACTTTTTTTTCTGTTACTTCAACTCCACATCTGTCACAAACAATACCTTTATAACGAATCCTTTTATATTTACCGCAATGACATTCCCAGTCTTTTACAGGACCAAAAATTCTTTCGCAGAACAAACCATCTCTTTCTGGTTTATAGGTACGGTAATTAATAGTTTCAGGTTTAAGTACTTCACCACTTGATTGTTCCAGAATAATTTCAGGAGATGATAGACTTATTGTTATTTTAGAAAAATTGCTTTTTAAATTACTATCTTTTTTGAAAGCCATATATTTTATACTTTTTGTAATTTATACAAAATGCTATTGTATAAGGTACGATTCCAAAAGAATCGTACCTCTTAATATTATTTATTCAAAGGTCATATTTAATCCTAATCCACGCAGTTCGTGAATAAGAACATTAAATGATTCAGGTATGCCAGGTAATGGCATATTTTCACCTTTAACAATAGATTCATACGCTTTGGCTCTACCAATAACATCATCTGATTTAACAGTTAATATTTCCTGTAAAATATTAGCAGCACCAAATGCTTCTAATGCCCAAACTTCCATTTCTCCGAATCTTTGACCTCCGAATTGAGCTTTACCTCCTAAAGGTTGTTGAGTTATCAATGAATATGGCCCAATTGAACGTGCGTGCATTTTATCATCAACCATGTGCCCTAATTTCATCATATAAATAACTCCAACTGTAGCAGCTTGGTCAAAACGATCACCAGTTCCGCCATCATATAGATAAACCTTACCATTATGAGGTAACTCAGCTTTATCAAGATAACCATTTATTTCTTCAACACTTGCTCCATCAAAAATTGGAGTGCCGAATTTTAAACCTAATTTTAAACCAGCCCAACCTAGAACAGTTTCGTAAATTTGACCAAGGTTCATACGAGAAGGAACACCTAATGGATTTAAAACAACATCAACAGGGCTCCCATCTTCTAAATATGGCATATCTTCATCTCGAACTATTTTAGCAACAATACCTTTGTTACCATGTCTTCCTGCCATTTTATCTCCAACTTTCAATTTACGTTTATTAGCAACAAAAACCTTTGCTAACTGAACAATACCAGTTGGTAGATCATCACCAACAGAAGCAACAAACTTCTGACGATTATATACACCTAGTATTTCCTTTTGTTTAAAATTAAAATTATGGAGTAAATCTCTGATTAATTGATTTTTTTCTCTATCAGTAGTCCATCTGTTTGGATTAATTGTAGAATAATCAATACCCATAAGCATTTTTTGATTAAATTTTGCTCCTTTAGGAATAATTAACTCTTTAAACATATTATAAACACCATTGGTGTTTTTGCCACTTACAAGAATAAGTAATTTATCAATTAATTTCGATTTTAAATCAGCTATTGATTTGTTATAATCTTCATCTAGCTTATCGAATACGCTCCTATCTTTAGTTTTTAATTTTTTATCTTTAAAAACTCTTGAGAATAATTTTTTATCAATTATCACACCTTTTGTTGATGGTGGTGCTTTTAAAGAAGCGTCTTTAACATCTCCAGCTTTATCTCCAAATATTGCGCGCAATAATTTTTCTTCAGGTGTTGGATCAGTTTCTCCTTTTGGCGTTATTTTACCAATTAAAATATCACCTTCTTTTACTTCAGCACCTACTCTGATTAAACCGTTCTCATCAAGATCTTTAGTAGCTTCTGCACTAACATTAGGAATATCGTTAGTTAATTCTTCAATACCTCTTTTAGTATCACGAACTTCAAGAATATATTCTTCAATATGAATTGATGTAAATATATCTTCTCTAACAACTCTTTCTGATATTACTATAGCATCCTCAAAGTTGTATCCTTTCCAGGGCATGAATGCAACTTTTAAATTTCTACCTAAAGCTAATTCTCCTTCTTTTGTGGCATATCCTTCAGATAAAACCTCTCCTTTTTTAACTTTATCGCCTTTAGCAACAATAGGGTGAAGATTAACACAAGTATTCTGGTTAGTTTTAGAGAACTTAATTAAATTATATTTTTTAATATCATCATCAAAACTAACTAATTTTTCATCTTCAGTTCTTAAATATCTAATTACGATTTCATTAGCATCCACATATTCAACAATACCGTCACCTTCAGCATTAATCAGCACTCTTGAATCTTCAGCAACTTTTGCTTCCAAACCAGTACCAACTATTGGTGCTTCAGGATTTAATAATGGAACAGCTTGACGCATCATATTTGATCCCATTAATGCACGATTAGCATCATCGTGTTCAAGAAACGGAATTAATGAAGCTGCAATTGAAGCAATCTGATTAGGTGCAACATCCATTAACAATATTTCTTTATTATCAACTATAGGATAATCTGCCTGATATCTGGCTTTTATTTTGGATTCTTTAAAACTACCATCTTCATTCATTGGTATATTTGCCTGAGCAATTATACTACTTTCTTCTTCTTCAGCAGTTAAATAAACAATCGAATCAGCAAAATTAACTTTTCCTTTTTCTACTTTATGGTAAGGTGTTTCAATAAAACCAAGTTTATTGATTTTAGCAAACACACAAAGAGAAGAAATTAAACCGATATTTGGGCCTTCAGGAGTTTCAATTGTACAAAGTCTTCCATAATGAGTATAGTGAACGTCACGTACCTCAAAACCAGCTCTTTCTCTTGACAAACCGCCTGGTCCTAGAGCAGATAAACGTCTTTTATGTGTTAACTCAGCCAGTGGATTTGTTTGATCCATAAACTGAGATAATTGATTTGTTCCAAAAAATGTATTGATTACTGAAGAGAGAGTTTTGGCATTAATAAGATCCGCTGGAGTAAATACTTCATTATCTCTTACATTCATTCTTTCTCTAATAGTTCTCGACATACGAGCTAAACCTACACCAAATTGGCCATAAAGCTGTTCTCCAACAGTTCTCACTCTTCTATTACTTAAGTGATCAATATCATCAACATCAGCTTTTGAATTTGCCAATTCAATAAGGTATTTTATAATAGAAATAATATCTTCTCTTGTAAGAACCTTAGTATCAATTGGAGTAGCTAAGCCTAACTTTTTATTAATTCTATATCTTCCAACTTCACCTAAATCATATCGTTTATCTGAGAAGAAAAGCTTTTCAATAATACCTCTTGCTGTTTCTTCATCTGGTGGTTCAGCATTTCTAAGTTGTCTGTATATATATTCAACAGCTTCTTTTTCAGAATTGGCAGTATCTTTTTGTAATGTATTATAAATAATAGAAAAATCGTTTACATTACTACCTTCTTTATGCAATATAATAGATTTTATACCAGAATCGATAATTAAATCAATATGCTCGTTTTCAATAGCAGTTTCTCTATCTATAATAACTTCAGTTCTTTCTATTGATACAACTTCGCCGGTATCTTCATCTACAAAATCTTCAACCCAACTACGTAAAACCCTAGCAGCTAATTTTCTGCCAACAACTTTTTTAAGGTTTACTTTACTAACTTTTATTTCATCAGCAAGGTTAAAAATTTCAAGAATATCTTTATCACTTTCAAAACCAATTGCTCTTAATAAAGTTGTTACCGGAAGTTTTTTCTTACGGTCAATATAAGCATACATTACGTTATTAATGTCGGTAGCAAATTCCATCCAGGAACCTTTAAAAGGTATAATTCTAGCGGAATATAAATGCATACCATTTGCATGCCTACTTGAACCAAAAAACACACCGGGTGATCGATGTAATTGAGAAACAACAACTCTTTCGGCACCATTGATAACAAATGTTCCTTTAGGAGTCATATACGGAATTGTACCAAGATATACATCCTGGATTATTGTTTCAAAATCCTCATGTTCAGGATCTGTACAATATAATTTAAGTTTTGCTTTAAGAGGTACACTATAAGTTAATCCTCTTTCAATACACTCTTCTATTGAATATCTAGGAGGATCAATATAATAATCGAGAAATTCTAATACAAAGTTATTTCTAGCATCTGTAATAGGAAAATTTTCAGCGAATACTCTATATAAACCCTCATTTTGGCGATTTTCAGAACTAGTGTCTAATTGAAAAAAATCCTGAAAAGATTTTAATTGAATATCTAAAAAATCAGGATAATCAACTTGGTTTTGTGTTGAAGCAAAACTAATTCTCTGGTTTTTATTTTTTAGAGCCAAGGTGGTTGAAATTTAAAGTTTAAAAAAAAATGATTTTTAACAATATATTTAAACATATAAAACTTCATCGAATAAATAAATATCCGATGAAGTCTATGTTTATTATATAATTATTGAAATCTCTTTATTTAACTTCAACTTCAGCTCCAGCTTCTTCTAATTGTTTTTTTAATGAATCTGCTTCGTCTTTTGTAACGCCTTCTTTTATTGCTTTAGGAGCTGCATCTACTAAATCTTTTGCTTCTTTTAAACCTAAGCTGGTAAGTTCTTTTACTAATTTAACAACTGCTAATTTAGCAGCACCTGCTGATTTTAAAATAACATCAAAACTTGTTTTTTCTGCTGCTGCTGAGCCTGCATCTCCCGCTGCTGCTGCCATCATTACTGGAGCTGCTGCTGCTGGTTCAATACCATATTCATCTTTTAATATTTGAGCTAATTCATTAACTTCTTTAACTGTTAAGTTAATTAATTGTTCTGCGAAAGCTTTTAAATCTGCCATGTTATTTATTATTTTAATTGTTTTTAATTTACTTTTTAATAATTAATTTTAAATCTTGTTTTGTTATTAAACCTAGTTTTCTTTTTCTGATAATGTTTTTACAATACCTGCCAGTTTTTCTTTACCTGATTGAAGGGCTGAAATAACATTTTTAGCTGGAGATTGTAATGCTGAAATAATATCAGCAATAATTTCATTCCTAGATTTAATATTAATTAGAGCATCTAATTTATCATCACCTACAAAACACATTTCTTCTATATAGGCACCTTTAAGTATTGGTTTCTTTATAGCACCTTTTCTAAATTCTTTTATTAGTTTTGCAGGCACATTACCTGTCTCAGAAAACATAATTGAAGTCGAACCCTTTAAAACGTCATATAGAGTACCAAAATCTTTGTTTGATTGCTCCATAGCTTTTTTCAATAAAGAGTTTTTAACAACTTGCAAAGTAACGTTTCTTTTAAAACAAAGTCTGCGAAGTTTACTTGTTGTTTCAACATTCAAGTCCGAGATATCAGTAATGTAGATATAATTATTATTCGTAATCTTCTCGACTAACGAATTAATGTGTTGATTTTTTTCTTCTTTTTTCATATACACAAATCTTATCAGTAATTGTTGTAAATCTGCTTAATTTTAGAGCGTAATTGATTTCGGTTCAATCTGAATACTTGGACTCATTGTGCTTGACATATAAACACTCTTCATATACGTCCCTTTTGCAGCAGATGGTTTCAATTTGATAATTGTTTGAAGCAATTCTCTTGCGTTATCTATTATTTTGTCAGCATCAAAAGATACTTTCCCAACAGATGCATGAATTATTCCAAATTTATCAACTTTGAAATCAATTTTACCAGCTTTAGCTTCTAAAACGGCTTTACCAACTTCCATAGTTACTGTTCCTGTTTTAGGATTTGGCATTAAACCTCTTGGGCCTAATATTTTTCCTAATGCACCTACTTTTGGCATTACACTTGGCATAGTTATGATTACATCAACATCTGTCCATCCACCTTTAATTTTTGCTATATAATCATCCAAACCAACATGATCTGCACCAGCATTCTTTGCTTCTTCTTCTTTATCAGGTGAACATAAAACCAATACCCTAACTTGTTTACCAATTCCATGAGGTAAAACAATAGTACCTCTTACCATTTGATTAGCTTTTCTTGGATCTACACCCAATCTTACATCTACATCAACAGAAGGGTCAAATTTTGTATAAGATATCGTTTTTAAAACACTTGCAGCTTCTGAAAGTGGATAAATTTTTGTTTTATCATATTTTGCTAAAGCTTCTTTTCTTTTCTTAGCTATTTTTGCCATTTTTTACTGTGTTAATTGTTGAATTTACACTTTTTTCGTTATACATATAAAGTATTGAGTTATTAGGCTGAAGAAGATTATCCTTTAACCG
The DNA here is from genome assembly GCA_020718065.1 of Marinifilum sp. Classification (GTDB taxonomy): domain Bacteria; phylum Bacteroidota; class Bacteroidia; order Bacteroidales; family CG2-30-32-10; genus CG2-30-32-10. The sequence continues at coordinate 10,552 of DYDE01000127.1, forward strand.
TTATACCCATACTTCTTGCAGTTCCTGCTACCATTTTAATTGCAGATTCGATAGTAAAAGCATTTAAATCAGACATTTTAGCAGTTGCAATTTCTTTAACCTGATCCATTGTAACTGAACCAACTTTATTTCTATTGGGTTCTGCGGAACCTGATTTTAATTTTAATACTTCTAATAATTGAACAGCAACCGGTGGAGTTTTGATAATAAAATCAAATGTTTTGTCTTTATAAACAGTAATAATGACAGGTATCACTTTACCAGCCTGGTCTTGTGTTCTTGCATTAAACTGTTTGCAAAACTCCATAATGTTAACCCCCTTAGAACCTAATGCAGGTCCGATTGGTGGTGATGGGTTTGCAGATCCTCCCTTAATTTGTAACTTAATTAATCCACTAACTTCTTTTGCCATTTTAATTTATTTTTAAATGTAAAATAATTTATTCCTTTTCTACCTGTAAAAAACTCAATTCAAGTGGTGTTTTTCTACCAAAAATTTTAACCATAACTTTTAGCTTCTTTTTCTCTTCATTTATTTCTTCAATAACACCGCTAAAACTGTTAAACGGGCCATCTGTTACAGTAACCGTTTCTCCAACAATAAAAGGAATATTCAATTCTTCGTCCTTTTCAGAAAGTTCATCAACTTTACCTAAAATACGATTTACTTCAGCCAAACGTAATGGAACAGGCTCTAATTTTGAACCCAAAAATCCCAATACTCCAGGAATGTTTTTAATAATATGGGGAATTTCTCCAACTAAGGCTGCTTCAATTAAAACATAACCTGGGAAATAATTCCTTTCTTTACTGATTTTTTTTCCTTTTCTGATTTGATAAACCTTTTCAGTAGGTATTAGAACTTGCGATAAATATGAAGATAACTGTAAACGGTTAATTTCATTTTCAATGTATTGTTTTACTTTCTTCTCATTACCGCTTATAGCTCTTACAACATACCATTTTTTTACAATATCGCTCATACATTTACCTTGGTTGCGTTGATTTAATATACTTTATTAAATATGACGAATATTATTTATAATCGTATCTATCTGAAATTTTATTTCTTGGGAAGCAATAGACACAATTCCAATAATCAAAATTAATTATTATACAAGGAACCAATAAAAGAAACCTAAAATTCCTCTCCAAACAGTAGAGGCAGCTTCAGGATCAAGTTTATTTAGACTACCATGTATGCCAAAAACGATATCAATTACAAACACCATAAATGCAATAATTAATGAAGCAATTGAAACAACAATGGCACTTCCTTGCAATTCACTCCATGTTGGCCATGAAACTTTATTCATAAGCTCATCATAAGTATCCTTTAAATATGCTTTTATTTTAACCATTTTTAAAATAATTTATTCTGCACGGGTGGCAAGAATCGAACTCGCAACCTACGGTTTTGGAGACCGCCACTCTACCAGTTGAGCTACACCCGTTTATTTTATATTTTTATGTTAACTAATTAGTAAAGTTAAAGGTATCTCTTAATAAAAGACACCTTTAACCATATCTATATTTTTAATCTATTAATATTAATCAAGTATTTCAACCACCTGACCTGCTCCAACTGTTCTACCACCTTCACGAATTGCAAATCTTAAGTTAAGATTCATTGCAATAGGAGTAAGTAAATCAACTGTAACCGTTAAGTTATCACCAGGTACGACCATCTCTCTTCCTTCTGGTAAAATCATTTCACCAGTAACGTCTGTTGTTCTGAAATAGAATTGTGGACGATATTTGTTATGAAATGGAGTATGACGACCACCTTCTTCTTTTTTCAAAACGTAAACTTCAGCTTTGAATTTTTTATGAGGTGTTATTGAGCCTGGTTTTGCAATTACCATACCACGACGAATATCATCTTTATCAATACCTCTTAATAAAATACCTGCGTTATCACCAGCTTCACCACGGTCTAATAATTTGCGGAACATTTCAACTCCTGTACAAACTGATTTTAAAGGTTTGTCGCCTTCTTTCATAAGACCAAGAATTTCAACAGGTTCGTTAATATTAATAACACCGGTTTCAATTCTACCTGTTGCAACAGTACCACGACCTGTAATTGAGAACACGTCTTCAACTGGCATCAAGAATGGTTTATCAACATCACGAGTTGGTAAAGGAATCCATGCATCGCAAGCATCCATTAATTCAAGTATTTTTTCAACCCATTTTGGTTCAGCATTTAAACCACCTAAAGCAGAGCCTCTAATAACAGGAGTATTATCACCATCAAAACCATGTTTTGACAATAATTCGCGAACTTCCATTTCAACAAGGTCTAATAATTCTGGATCATCAACCATGTCAACTTTGTTCATAAATACTACCAATTTTGGAACACCAACTTGTTTTGATAATAAAATATGTTCGTGAGTTTGTGGCATAGGACCATCAGTAGCAGCAACAACAATAATAGCTCCATCCATTTGAGCAGCACCAGTAACCATGTTTTTAATATAGTCGGCGTGTCCAGGACAATCTACGTGAGCATAATGTCTGTTTTTTGTTTGATATTCAACGTGAGCAGTATTAATTGTAATACCTCTTTCTTTTTCTTCAGGAGCATTATCAATAGAATCAAATGATCTGAATTCACAAAATCCACTTTCTGCAAGTACTTTTGTAATAGCTGCTGTTAATGTTGTTTTACCGTGGTCAATGTGACCAATAGTTCCAATATTTACGTGAGGTTTGGAACGATCGAATTTTTCTTTTGCCATATTAATTTAATTATTTTAATTGTTAAAGTTCAGTTTAATTGTTTTTATTTTTTGTTTATTTATTTAAATCTTAAATGAGCCAATGACGAGAATTGAACTCGTGACCCCTTCCTTACCAAGGAAGTGCTCTACCCCTGAGCTACATCGGCAAAAAAATAAAATATAAAAGAAAACAAACTTTATTAAGTTTATTTTTCTTTTAATATTATCTTTCTACATAGAGCGGAAGACGGGGCTCGAACCCGCTACCTACAGCTTGGAAGGCTGTCGCTCTACCAGATGAGCTACTTC
>DYDE01000015.1:0-23736 GCA_020718065.1 Marinifilum sp.
ATTTTTGCTCTGGGCAAATACATTGGTTGCACATAAAAAGGCTAAAAATTTAATATACGGTTAAGAAACCGTTGTGGAAAAAACCCCATTCCCGAAACTGGACTAAACATAATAAAAACAAAGGAGGTTAAATAATAAAAATCAAGTGCGAAAAAAATATAATTCGGTAATCCAAAAATACCGACATGTATTGCTATACCAGTAATGTTAGGATAGGGTTGCAATATAATGAAAAATATTTAATAGCAAAATCGATGTTTTTTATTATATTTTTTGATTTAATAAATTTATTTTCTACTTTTGCACCTCAATTTTGTCCGATGGTGTAACTGGCAACACATTTGTTTTTGGATCAAAAGAGTCCAGGTTCGAGCCCTGGTCGGACAACAACAAAATGAAAAGACCCCTGCAAATGAGATACTTGCGGGGGTCTTTGATTTTTAAATACTATAAGGTGAACTATAATCTATTATAGGTAATTGTTATTTTCGGATCAAACGTAAAAGTTGAGGAAAGAAAAAAAACATTTATTTTGCATAAAAAAACAGATGCAAAACAACCAAGAAATAGATCTGGTAAAATACATATTACCCAATGGAGATTTAGTTTATTTTACAATTACCCAAGTATTGCAAATAGGGGTTGGTCTGATTATATATTTGGATGAAAACAATATAGTACCGCAAGAGTATAAAAGTCATAAGTTAATTTCAAAGGGATATTACGAAGAAAGCAGTGTTCAAGATTTTCCAATAAGAGGGAAAGCTGTTTATTTACATGTAAGGCGCAGGCGTTGGTTCAATGAAAATACAGGAGAATATATTTGTAGAGATTGGGATTTGGTGGCAAAAGGAACAAGGATGACGCAAGAATTTGCATCTTTTTTAAAATCAATTGCTAGATAATAATCCAATAAGCGCCAAGAGTTTGGGTAATTACTTTAATGTAAATGGAAAGTTATTAGAAGAACAATATAGAGACCACTTAAGTGATTTTTTTCAATGGGAACAAAGAGAGCATTCTTGCGAATGGGTACTTTTTCCTGAAAATATAGGTCCTTATATCAGCATTGATGAGGCCTCCTTGTCACAAGGCGAATTATATACAGTACTTACCAACAAAGAAGCTAAAGGACGCAAAGGGGTTTTAATTGCAATGATAAAAGGAACAAATAGCGATTATGTAAGAATGATACTTGAAAAAATACCATTAAGTACAAGGATATTGGTGAAAGAAATAACACTTGATATGGCTCCATCAATGGAAAAAGTATCAAAATACACATTTCCCAAAGCTACCCTTGTTACAGACCGCTTTCATGTTCAGAAACTATGTTATGAAGCAGTACAGGAACTTCGTATAAAACATCGTTGGGAGGCCTTAGATCAGGAGTGCAATGAAAGAGAGATTGGAAGAGAAACAGGTCAAAAATACATACCAGAGGTTCTTGAAAATGGAGACTCGTTAAAGCAATTACTAGCAAGAAGTAGATATTTATTATTTAAACCCGAGACCAAATGGACACCTTCACAACGACAAAGAGCAGAGTTGTTATTTAAACGTTATCCTGACATTGAAAAAGTATATATCCTTGCTATGGAATTAGGTTGGATTTATCATACAACCTAAGAAAAAGGTATTGCTTTTACAAGACTAGCAAAATGGTATAACAAAGTAGAAAAATCAGGATTTAAATCATTTAACACTGTAGCAAAATCAATACAGGAACACTATTTAACTATACTAAACTTCTTTGACAATAGAAGTACAAATGCATCGGCTGAATCTTTTAATGCCAAAATAAAGTCTTTTAGAGCTGCTTTTAGAGGGGTAAGAAATATCTCTTTTTTCCTCTTTAGATTATCTATAATTTATGCTTAAAACAATTCCTCAACTTTTTGGCTTGATCCTTATTTTCCTTCCATTTTTGGGTATTTAAACTGTTTTTTTATTATCCTATTTCTGTATAACCAACTTTTTTACTGCAAATCCGTTCTCATTTTGTATTTTAATCATATAAATACCATTTACTAAAGAATTAATATCAATACCCATTGAGTTTTGATTATAGATAGTATTTGAAAAGACATTATCACCCTGAATGTTGAAAATATTCACTATTGTTTCTTTAAGCAAAGCTCCGTAGATAGTAATGTTAATTTTTTTTGATGATGGGTTAGGATAAATATAAATGTTTTCAATTTTGTCTGTTTTTTCTTCTATCCAGCTTCCACCATTTGTTGTTTTTAAAAGTTTACCATCAAACCCGTACGCATAACCAATATTTGAATCAATAAAATATACAGACCTGATAAAAGTATTAATTCCACTATTTTGAGCGAACCAATTTATTCCACCATTAGTAGTTTTTAAAATAGTACCAAGCTCACCAACAACATATCCGGTAATAGCATCGATGAAGTAAACACCTGATAAAAGATGTGGAGTTCCACTTGATTGTAAAGCCCAATTTGCACCTCCATTAGTTGTTTTTATGATCATTCCTTCAGTTCCTACCGCATAACCTGACTCTGAATTTATAAAATATTCAGAATACAAGTAAACAATATTTATGCCACTTGATAGTATTACCCAGCTGTTGCCAGCATTAGTTGTTTTAATAATAGCCCCATAATTACCAACAGCATACCCTATGTTTGCATCAGTAAATTGAACTGAAGCAAGATCATTTGTTCCGACAGTTTGCTTTGTCCAATTAGAGCCACCATCGGTTGTTTTTAGAATGGTGCCTAATGCTCCAACTACATAACCGATATTAATATTAGTAAAGTAAACTGAATTTAAATTAGTGGTTGTTCCACTTGTTTGAAGTGACCAATTTGTAACAGAATTGGTGGTTTTAATATAGCACCATGTGCTCCAACAGCGTAACCAGTATTTTCATTAGTGAAATAAATGGACTGTAATGGGTCATTTAGACCACTATTCATTGTAGCCCAAGTTGTACCACTATTTGTAGTTTTCACTATGGTTCCTACCAACCAACTAAATATCCAATACTGGAATTGGTAAAGTAACAACTATTTAACCCATTTGTTGTACCACTATTTAAAGCAACCCATTGCGAAAAAGCAAATACTGAAACCAGCATTAAACAAATTGAAAAGTACATTTTTTTCATAATATTTTCTTTTGGTTAAACATATAATTTCAAATATAACAATTTTTAAATTAAAAAACAATTATTATATTATTTGAGTAAAAGTAATTATAACATGATTTAACCCAAATTTCGCAATAGACCGTTTGTTTATACTCATATATAACTTCCCGTTTACAATAATGACAAATCTGTATCATTGCCGTTTTAGCAGCTAATAAATGCAGCCTATTTTTAATACTTTGCTAAAAAGAAACTTTTAATTCTTCTTTTGTTAAATTTAACTGTTTAATTCTTTTTCTAATATTTTTAAGTTGAGCTTGTTTAATGTAATCCATTTCCTCCTTTTGGTACTGATAACAATAATCTTTTCCTGTTTCTAGCATCTTATAAATTATGACAGCAATTTTTCTTGCTGTAGCAATAATTGCTATCATGTCACCTTTACGAAAAGCCAATCTCCTGAAGAAATCGCCCAATCTGCTTTTACTTCCTCTTAATGTATTAGCAGCCTGTCTTATCGCAAAAGAAAGGTGATGCTTAACTTTTGGTGTATGCGAAGAAATAACTTTGCCACCGGTAATTTTTCTATTTGGCGCAAAACCAAGCCATGAAGCAAAATGTTTTGGTGTGGAAAAACTTGATTTTAAATTAAAACCTGTTTCGGACATCATTGTCAATATCAAATTGATATTAACTCCATCTATTTGTGACAGATCAACTCCTTTAGTCATTTGATAAGCATATGATTTTACATCAAACTTTGGACCGTTTTTTTGGCGAAGTTGATTAGGATTGTTCTTATATTCTCCTTTCTTAATCATATCTCCATTTTTAGACTGCCATTCTTCTAACAGTAATTCTATTTGTTTGTCAGTTTCCCTTATTTTCTCCCAAGTAAATTTGTAAAACTCATAATTTTGGGAAAGCTCGAACAAGTGTTCTGGTCGCCAATTTCCATTTAAAGCTTCCTTGATTTCTTCGCGAGTGGCTTTAACCTGTTTTCCAACTAATTTTTCTAGTACCTCTGGATTTTTTTCACCACTAATAATCGCTCCTATAACCTTAAGCCCTGATTCTCCTGTAAGATCTCTTAATACTGTTTTTAATTGAATATTCATTAAAACAAGTGACTTGTTCATCTTTAATATGAAAGAACTACTTGTTTCAATCAAAGAACGACGGTGTCTGGTATATTGACGAAGTTCCTTTGTAAAAGCATCTGGCTGAAAACTATTTGAAAGCAGACCAATACTGTGTAGTAGCTGTAGCCACTTACTATCAACAACATCTGTTTTGTGTCCTTTTACATTTTTTACGTGACGGGCATTTACCAGAATAACCTCTAGCCCATAATCCTGAAGTAACATAAACAATTGTTGCCAATAAAAACCTGTTGATTCCAGAGCTACGGTCTTAACATTGTATGATAGCAAATGTTTTGCTATTGAATGAAGACCTGTCGTATGAGACTTAAACTCTATTACATTGTCTTGTGCTACACATACGAAATGACTCCTACTTCCAGCATCTATCCCTGCTGCATTTGGGTTTACTACTGGCATCGTAATCGTTGCGTTTGGATTGCCTTTTAATTTTCTCTTTGCCATAACTTATAATTTAGTTTTATAATGCAAGGCAGAAAGTTTGATGCTATACAAACTCATATGCGGGATAATGCTGAGACAAACAACATTTCACCAATAATATTTTCAAGACTTTCCACTGCCACGCTTTTTGTCGGGTTTTTAACACCAAAGTAAAAACGGCCTGCTTTCTTGCATCACAAAGTTATATTTTATTATTTTTAATGGGTTAATAAAGGCTTTTTGGCATTGGTAAATAATTTAATATATCAATAATATTCTAATGCTTAGCATTAAAATTATTGGGGCAAATCCTCTTGAATCGCTTGGGAGACATTATTTATAGCATGTTTGTGATTTGAAATAAATGTATTTAGAATTCTTTAATGTTTTATTTGGGGTTAAAATAAATTGATATTACTTCTGGTTAGATACCAAAAGTCCTTGATTTCTCAAGGACTTTTGAAATTTAAATAAACATTATATTGTTAAAACAACAGAGGTGATACAAATTCTTACCACTTTTAAAATAACTTGGTTTTACATTTGTATATATGCAGTGCCAGAATGTCCATTGTTTTCCCAGTCAATTCTGAATCTTGTAGGACAATCATTACTTGTAACAGGTACTGGTAAATTGTTATCATCAAATCCAAAGGTAACTGTAACTTTTTTGCTGCCTCCTGGAATTTGGTGAACAACAACACCTGCTGCAGGGTTCCAATCACATGCTTGTTTGTGAACAACAGATTGTGAAATCTGGGTATAAAATTCTTCACTATGGCGGTTTGTGCCCCATACAACTAAATTGTTATATCCATTAACACTTGCTTGTCCATCAACAGTCATTAAAATTTGCCCCTGAGTTCCTGTAAAAGTTCTTTTTCTATCAATGTTCCAAGTCTTTGTTGTATTGTTATCAAATGTAGCTTGAAGAGCACCAACAGCTGAATGAATTACTGATGTAATTCCATTACCAAGATTAATTATCAAACCGCCATTAACATTTTTAAAAGTTACATTTCCATTAAGGGTTATTGATCTTCCGGTAACAATCTTAGTTACTTTGAGGTTAATATATTTTACTGCAACGGTAGCTCCAAGTTGTGCCCAATGAGTTCCAACTTTTTTCTTCACATCAACATTTCCTGTTCTATTCCTGGTTCCATTACAATTTAGTCCATTATAAGTAATGTGATAAACAATTGAATCGTTAATAATTGTTGTTGAATCAATTGTAGCATTACAAGGCCATCCTTCTAAAGACTTTCCACTGCCACCAGAAAGCACATTACTTACATCATTCATTGCATCATTTGAAGCATTTTCCATATCAGCCTCATCTTTTGATAGTTGTTGCATTGATGACGAATCTGGTTCTGGATCATCTTTTTTATCTTTTTTACATCCATTAAATGTAAAACTTGTAATTGCAATTATAATTACTGCAAATCTTATTAAATTTTTTGTTTTCATAGCTTTAAGATTTTAAATTTTTATAATTTATTTTTTTTAAGCTTCTTGTTGCTTTTCATTTGTTATACACATTCATTATATTTGACCCTTATAAAAAAATATTTTTATTTCTAACAATAACAAAAACAAAAGTTTAATATTAAAAAAGTTTGTATTTCTTATTTTAATCAAATTGTTTACTTTTATTTTTATTTAATCAATGTTAATTTTGATTGAAGCAAATGAAACAATATATTGATATTAATTAAGATGCTTCTGTGCATATAGCAATACAAATATTATTTTTTTATAATTAAATCTTAAAAATGAAATATAAAACTATAGCATTAATAATCTTTTTATACATACCATTAATAGTATTTACTCAAAATAAAAAGGAATGTTTTGGAAATAGAGATTCTGAAGTTTTAATAAAAAAAGTACTTTCCGATCAGGTAAATGCATGAAACAATGGAGACATTAATCTTTATATGAAAGGTTATTGGGAAAACGATTCTCTGAAGTTTATTGGAAAAAAGGGAATAGAATATGGCTGGCAAAAAACGCTTGAAGGATATATAAAAAGCTATCCAGATAAAGCCACCATGGGTATTTTATCGTTTAATGAAATAAATATCAATATTTTATCAGATGATGCAGCTTTTGTTATTGGTAAATGGTCATTGATTCGAGATAAAGGGAATATAAATGGCATTTTCACTTTGTTATTTAAAAAAATTAATGGAAATTGGTTAATTGTGTGCGATCATACATCATAAATCTTGATATAAATAAATCCAAGGTTTGTTCTCAAGGTATCAAAAAAAACCACAAATTCAAAGATTGAGTTCTATTATAAAGAATAATCCTTGAATCTGTGGCAAATAATTAGTTAACAACAGCAGAGTTGCAAAAAATACTTTTAATTAAAAGTCACCCCCTCCATCATCAACATTGTTATTATTTTCCATTGGGCGTTTTTTAGTTTTAGATTTTAAACCACCATTAATTTTATAACTCAATCCGAAATATGCAACCCTTGATTCTCTTTTTCTTGTGTGTTCGGAAGAAAAATTCGTACCTGAAGCACTCATTTTAAATTGTTGCGTATTAAAAACATCACTTAGTCTGAAACTTAGACTTAACTTATCTTTAAAGAAATCTTTTTTCAAAGCTATGTCTGCAGAATACATTGCTTCTAATTGTCCTTGTGGAGTGACCATAGGCCCTCTATAAAAACCACTAATCTGAAACATCACTCCTTTAGGCAACATTATATTAGAATTAAGTTTTGAAGTCCAGCTATAATTGTCATTTGTTAAACTTGTATTTTCTTTATCGCCTTCAATAATAGTTCTAAAATAACTAAAGTTTGCATTTATTCTCCACCATTTAAATATAGCATGTTCTGCAACAATTTCTATGCCATATGATTTGCCAGAAGAAAGGTTGTCTGCTGTCATATGGGTAACTCTATTGGAATCCACAAAACCATAACGTTTAATTACATCATTTATCTGGCGATAAAAAAGACTTGAACTAATAGAAGATTTTTTCCAAAAAATGGAATGCCCAATTTCATATGAATTGATGTATTCAGGTTTTAAATTAGGATTGCCGTATCTCAAAAAATTGGGATTTGAATAATCAACAAATGGATTCAAAGAATGCATGTCGGGTCGGTTTATTCTTCGGCTATAACTTAGCTGTATGTCCTGATTTTCTCTTATTTTGTAAGTTGTATGAATAGTAGGGAAAACGCTAAAGTATTGTTTATTGTTTTTTTCTATTACAGTTTTTTGTTCTGCATTTGTAAATGCCTGTTCTAATCGTGTACCTATCTGAAAGGACCATTTTTTATATTCTTTGGAGAAAATTCCATAAACTGCATAAATTTGTTCTTTATAAACAAAATGATTGCTTTGAGTTGAATCTGAATACCATATCGATGATGTATTGTTGAACCTATCAAGGGTGAAATTATCATCACTATTCCTAATTATTCCCTGAAAACCAGTTTCAATTTTTGCATCTTTACCAAAAGGATAAATATAGTTGGTTTGTAAAGTTGCATTGTAATTGTTCCCATCAGTATTCTGTTTTTGTAATATTGGATTTACATTTTCTAAAGGTAAATAATTCTCAATATAGTACGAATTAGATAAATCACTACCTTCTGTACTTTTTCCAGTGTTAAAAATAATATCAGCAGTTAATTCTTTACCTTTTTTATTAAAAGTTTTTTTGTAATTAAGTGTATAGTCTGAATTATTATCATTTTCATTTTCAGTATTACTAGAAGTATAATAATCGCGTAAGAATTTTTCAAAATCATAATTATGACTAAATGAGTTTTCAGTATTCTTACTCTTACCTTTGTTATACAACCAGGTTAAAGTAATTGTATTTTTAGGATTTATAAAAAAATCAGCACCTATTTTAAAATTGTTAGAATTTCCTTTTCTGAAACTTTCAGAATTATCAGCTAAATAAAATGTTGTATCATTTATTGTACTAGTTTGATACATATCTCCCCAACCTTTTCTTCTATTATATCTGGTATCATAGGATGCGAATAAATTTACCTTATTAAAGTTGTAGTTTAGGTTTATAGAACCATTGTATTTATCACCTGTTCCAACGTTTGCAGAAACCAAACCATTTAAACCAAAAGTTTTTTTCTTTTTAAGTTTAATATTAATAATTCCCGACATGCCTTCAGGATTGTATTTTGCAGAAGGATTTGTTATTAATTCTATGCTCTCGATTGAAGAAGCAGGGATTTGTTCAAGTTTTGTTCCAGTAACACTAGATGGACGACCATCAATTAATATTGTTATGTTTGAATTTCCTCTTAAACTAACTGAACCATCGTAATCAACTGTAACAGAAGGCACATTTTGCAATACATCAATGGCTGTTCCACCTGTACTAGTCAAGATTTTATCAACATTAACTACTTTTTTATCAAGCTTGAATTCCATAAGTTTTTTCTCACCAGTAATATTCACTGCTGAAAGATTATTGGTAGAAGGTTCAAGTTTAATTAATCCTAAATCAAGATCAGCTGACTGAGGTTTAATAAATATATTTTTAATTTTATTGTTTTTATAACCAATAAAACTTACAATCATATAATATTTTCCATAAGGAATCTTGTTTAATGAAAATTGTCCTTTCTCATTGGTAATCGTACCAGTTATCATTGCAGAATCTTTTACTTTATATAGTATAATATTTGCATATTCCACAGGATCGCCGGAAATACTATCTTCAACCTCTCCTTTTATCAAACCAATAGCTGGAGGACCAGCAGTATTAGTTTTGTCAATTGGTTTATTCTGAGCATATATTGTATTTGTTAATACGAAGAACAGTGTTAATAAAACAATCTTTTTTATAGTATTTATGTTTTTTATCATTTTCATTAATATTTTTTAAAAAATTAACATCAAGCTTATTTAAGGGGTTTTGTATTATCTAATAATTTTAATATATTTTCAACATAAAGCTCTCCAACAGGAATTTCCTTATTACCAATATGTATATTGCTTTTTGTGAGCGCATCAATTTTATTAATTGAAATAATATAAGAACGGTGAACCCTCATAAAATTAGATTGCTGTAGCTTTTCTTCTAATGATTTAAGGCTCATCAGCGTTAATATAGGTTTTTCTTTTCCAGCAAGGTAAATCTTAACATAATCTTTTAAACCTTCTATATACAAAATATCAGCCAGATTGATTTTAACATTCTGGTATTCGGATTTAACAAAAAAATAATCGTTGGCTTTTTCAGAGAATTGAGACTTTAATCTTAAATTATAATATTCAAAAGTTTTATTAGCAGCTTTAACAAACCTTTCAAAAGGAATTGGTTTTAATAAATAATCAATTACGTCTAAATTATAACTTTCTAATGCATATTGTTCAAATGCAGTTGTAAAAATAACCAATGGTTTGTAATTTAAACTTTTTAATAATTGTATTCCATTAATATCAGGCATTTGAATATCAAGAAAAATTAAATCTATTTTATTGTTTTGAATAAATTGAATAGCTTCAACTGCACTATTAGATTTGTTCAGTAATTTTAAAAAGGAAACTTTATTGATAAATCCTTCTATCAAATCAAGTGCTAAGGGTTCATCATCAATGGCTAGGCAATTTAACATTTTTCGAGACTTATTTTTAAAACAACTTTAAATTCATCGTTATTATTTTTTATAGCAATTTTATGTTTGTCAGGATATAAAAGACTTAGTCTTCTTTGAACATTAGCAAGGCCAATACCAGAGTCGGGTTTTTCAATTATATTAGTCACATGTATATTGTTTTGAACTAAGAACATTAAATCGTTCTCAATTATTTTAATAGAAATAGTTATTTCGGATTTATCAACATAACTTACTCCATGTTTAAATGCATTTTCAACAAAAGGGATCAATAACATTGGTTCAATTAACCAACCTTCAACATTACCTTCAACATCAAATTTAATTTCAACTTTATCAGGCAGACGTAACTTTTGTAAATCAATATAATTTTGAAGATATTCTATTTCCTTACTTAAAAAGACATGTTTTTCATTAGAATCGTAAAGCATGTAGCGCATAAGTTTTGATAATTTAACAATTGCATCAGGTGTATCGTCAGATTTTTTATATGCAAGAGAATAAACATTGTTAAGTGTATTGAAAAGGAAATGTGGATTTATTTGCGATTTGAGAAAAGCCAGCTCAGAAGCAAGTTTTTCATTTTCCAGTTCTTTCATTTGTCTTTCTGAATTAAACCAGGCAATAGTAACTTTGTAACTGGTGCTAAGTCCAAAAATAAATAAAGCAGCAAAAAATGACTTTGGTATAAAAAAGTAGTACGGATGAAACTTATGAATAGTAAAAAAAGAATGGATAAGGAATTCAGAAACAACAATAAGAAATATATAAAACGCAATACTGATAAGAATAATAAGAATAAAGAGCCATATTTTGTTTTTAGACAGAAATTTCGGTATAAATACCTGGGTATTAGCATAAAAAAGGACAATAAGCAACAAGCTCCGAAATACATGTTTAGTTAAGTGGACAACAGAAATTTCGTCATTAAAAAAAAGATAAGGAAAACTAAGGAAAAACAACCAAACCAAAGAGTGAAGTACAATTTGAAATGACCTAGATTTGTAATTAAATTTGAAATTCATTAAAATATATTTTGGCACAAAATTACATTCTTTAAGTTGAAAAACTCACTAATAAATCAACTAATAGAAGAAGCCTTGTTTTCTCTCTTTTAAATACCCAAAAGAATCTATTTAAAATTGTTCATTTTAATAAATTATTTTTTTTTAATATGTTTTAACTGATTAAAAAAAAATATGTAGGTTTGAATAATTTTTAAATAGAACCAATTGTAACAATGAAAATTTCAATAATTATTCCGGTATATAATGGTGCAGACTCTATTTCTGATGTTGTTGCTTCAGTAGTTAAGGAATTTGAAAAAAGTGAATATGAAATTGTTATGGTTAATGATGGAAGCAAGGACAATAGTGAAAAAATATGTGAGAAAATTGCGCTGTCGAATAAGAATATAAAATTTATTTCGCTACGAAAGAATTTCGGAGAACATAATGCTGTTATTTGTGGTTTAAATTATGTTACCGGAGACTATGCTGCCATAATCGATGATGATTTTCAGAATCCGCCAGAAGAAATTAAAAAATTATTGGCTACAGCCCTTGAAGGTAATTATGATGTTGTTTTTTCAAAATATGATGACAAAAAACACAATCTTTTTAGAAATATTGGTAGTAAGATCAACGATAAAGCAGCAAATGCTCTTTTAAAAAAACCAAAAAATATATATTTATCAAGCTTTAAGTTAATTAATATAGCTGTAATTAAGGAAATAATTAAGTATAAAGGCCCATTCCCGTATATTGACGGTTTGATATTAAGAGTTACCAATAACCTTGGGAGTGTTTTGGTAAATCATAATGAAAGAATAACCGGAAAGTCGAATTATACTTTAAAAAAACTTATTTCTTTGTATTTTAATATGTTCTTTAATTTCTCTGTTAAACCTCTTCGATTATTTACAATTTCTGGTTTTATTATTTTTTTAATAGGAATAATTTTTTCTATTACTTTTCTTATCGAAAAATTATTATATCCGGACATAGCAACAGGATGGACGTCAATAATTATTGCCATTATCACCCTTTCTGGATTTCAAATTATTTTTCTGGGTTTGATCGGTGAATATCTTGGCAAACAATATTTAGATCAGAACGCCACACCACAATGGGTTATAAAAAATGAAGTTTTACATAATGAGAATGAAGCAAAATGATAGACAGAAAGAATGAATATATTAAAATGGCTTCGGTAGAAGAGCAGTTGTGGTGGTACAAATCGCTTCACACCTTGGTTTATTCTCAAATTTCTAATGCATTTTCAGAAAATTCTATAAAAATTGTTGATGCTGGATGCGGTACAGGAGGAATGCTTAAATTTCTTGAAAAAAAAAACTATAAAAATATCGAAGGATTTGACATTTCGATAGATGCTGTTGAAATATGCAAAAACCTTCCATTTAAAGTTTATTTTGATAGTATAGTAAATATTTCGTCGCATTACAAACCCCAATCTGTTGATGTTTTTATCAGTAATGATACTTTTTATTTTATAAACGAAACTGAAAGAAAAACACTCATCAATGATTTTTATAATTTATTACGTCCAAATGGTCTGATAATTCTTAACCTTCCTGCTTTAAAAGCATTCAGAGGTATTCACGATATAAGTGTTGGCGTTAATTATAGGTTTTCGAAGAAAGATATTAAAAAGATGGTTGATATATCAAAATTTAAAATAGAAAGAGCCACCTATTGGCCATTTTTTCTTTCACCTATTATTTTTACTTCGAGGTTAATTCAACGAATCAAGTTAAAAACAAATAAAAACATTAAAATAGAATCGGATATTGATTTGCCTTCTAAAAGAATGAATGATCTTTTATTTAAACTAACCCAAACAGAAAACAATATATTTAGGAAGAAGCCATTTGGGAGTTCATTGTTTTTGGTGTTGAAAAGAATTAATTGATATTAATATTAAGTATTATGTTTAGAATTAAAATTACACCTAAAAGAAGATTTCTTATAATATTTTTGATATTAAATTTATTACTTTCTATATTTTTTATAGATAAATGGAACAATTGGAATTCGGTATCCCGCGCTCTTCCAATTATGGCATATTTTGAGCAAGGAAATTTTCAATTAGATAAATACCACGAACTTACTGGAGATATAAGTTATATCAACGGCCATTATTATACCGACAAAGCTCCAATGGCAACTATTATAGTTCTCCCTTTTTATAAAGCTCTCGTTGGTCTAAGAATAATTACAAGACACAATTCTGAGTTAGATTTAATTCCTATAAATGTTGTTGCAGGCATTCTATGTAGTACAATTCCATTTGTACTATTACTTTTTTTCATGATAAAAGAATTAATAAATAAGAAAACAAGATTGTCTCCAATTTTTATAGTGATGCTACCAGTTTATGGTAGTTTACTTTTTGTTTTTACAGGCACTTTCTTTAGTCATCTATTATCTGGTATATTTATTTTAATAGCATATTTAGAACTAAAAAAAGACAAATTCTTTTGGGCTGGCATTTTAACAGGTCTGGCTTTTGCAACTGAATTTCCATTAGGGGTTTTTATTCCTATATGGGCTTTAATAATATTAATAAAAGAACTGTCCTTAAAAAAAACATTAATTTTCGCTATAGGTACTTTACCTTTTGTACTTTTTATTTTATTTTATAATTATTATTATACAGGATCTGCTTTTACAATGTTATACAAATATGAGGCAATACAAGGATTTGCAGATGAATTTAATCAAACCAACACTATTTTTGGGTTTGGTGTCCCAAGACCAGAAAACATTTGGGAGATGTTTTTTGGGCAATTTAAAGGATTATTCTTTTATATACCTATTCTTTTATTAATATTCATTCATGTTTACAATTCACTTCCTGAATACAAACTGAAAAAGATTACCTTAAATTATTTCTTAATTCCAATAATTGCATTTACATTTTTAATAATATCAAAAAGTGTAAGCTGGTGGGGAGGTTGGTCTTATGGACCACGGTATTTAATTCCAATATGCATATTAATTGCTTATGAGGGGTTAATCTTTTTATCTAAAAAAGATTTTAACAAACCAATCTTCTTTATCATATCAATATTTGGACTTATTTGTGCCTGGATGGCTAAAGTTACTGTTGTAACAGGAATTCCTTCAGAAGAAAAATATCCAGTTTTTGGATATGTTTATTATTCATTTAAAAATAAAAATTTTAACCCTAACAACTTATTATCAATGGGTTTCAAAATCAGTCCGCAAATCTCAGCATATTGCTGGTTTGTTCTATTGATAGGTTCTATTATATGGCTAAATTATGAATATAAGAAATTATCAAAAAAAACATTTAATTTAAACAAAGAGAATCAGAATTAAAATCATATTAATTATTTTTACTATATGGAAAATTTTATTGCCTATAATCCCACTAAGCTTCATTTTGGAAAAGATGTTTTAAACGAAATTGATAAAACTATACTCACTTATGGGAAAAAAGTTTTATTGGTTTACGGCAAAAATGCTATAAAAAAAAATGGTTTATATGACATCGTTGTCAGTAAACTAAAAAAAGCAGGAATAGAAATTTTTGAATATTCTGGTATTAAAGCGAATCCTATTTCTGAAGATGTCGATGCTGCTGCTAAAATTGGCAGATTAAATAATGTTGACCTAATCCTGGCAGTTGGTGGTGGAAGTGTAATTGATTCAGCAAAAATAATTGCAATTACAATTCCGGTTACACATACATGCTGGGATTTCTACGAGGGGAAGAGTAAACCGCAAAAGGCTATTCCTTTAATTGCTGTTTTAACACTTGCTGCAACAGGTACAGAAATGAATCCATATGCAGTACTTCAAAATATTGATGCAAAGAAAAAGGATGGATATGGAAATTCGTTAATTTTCCCAGCTCACTCCTACCTTGACCCTCAAAATACATATACTGTTCCAAAAGATCAAACGGCTTATGGTATTGTTGATCTTATTGCACATTGTCTCGAAGCCTATTTTGGTAATGGAAAAGCCAATTTATCTGATAAGTTTGTAATTTCTATTATCAAAGAAGCATTGGAGATTGGTCCTAAGTTAATGAATAACCTTAACAATTATGAATACCGTGAAAGAATTATGTATGCTGCAACTTATGCATTAAATGGCACATGTTTTAATGGTAGAACTTCCGGTGATTGGGGTGTCCATAGTATTGGACATACTTTTTCTTTGCTTTACGATATAGCCCATGGCGCATCTCTTTCTATTGCTTACCCTGCCTGGCTTAAGTTACAAAAAGCAAGAATTCCCGAAAGAATTGCAGAATTAGGTCTGGGTTTGTTTGGTGTTAAAACAGCCGACGAAACCATTGTTCAATTTGAGAAGATTTTCAAAACAATTGGTTCTCCTCTTTCAATGAATGATACCAATGTAAAAAACATTGATAAAAAAGAAATATTTGAAGTAATGAAGCAAAATAAAGTAAGTGGAGCAAATCATAAATTATCTACTGAGGACTATATGAAAATTATTGACCTTACTTGTTAATTTTGTAATATGATTACAATATATACTGACGGGTCGGCAAAAGGAAATCCGGGAAGAGGTGGATATGGTGTTGTTTTGATTTCCGGAAAACATCGTAAAGAACTATCTCAGGGATATAGATACACAACTAATAACAGAATGGAATTACTTAGCGTGATTGTTGCACTCGAAACAATTAAAATCCCCAATGCTAATATTACAATTTACTCTGATTCCAAATATGTTGTTGATTCTGTTGAGAAAGGATGGGTTTTTGCTTGGGTAAAGAAACACTTTAAAGGAAAGAAAAATCAAGATCTCTGGCTTCGTTTTCTAAACATATATAAACAACACAATGTTAAGTTTATTTGGATAAAAGGACATAACGACAATCCTGAAAACGAAATATGCGACAAACTTGCTGTTAAAGCTTCAGATGGAAATAATATTTTAATTGATGAATATTATGAATCAATGCAGAAACAAGAAGAAGGATTATTATAAATTAACAATTTATAGCTGTTTGTTGCAAATAAAAAACTAAGCTAATACTCTAATACTACTTTTTTCAGAAAGTTTAATATTCAATAAATCCACCTTTTCAATTAAATTGATTCCAGGCTTTTTATTTTTTTCTATTGTTCCTAAAGTGTCTTGCAAATTCAAAAATACTGCACCATTATAAGTTCCCCATTTAAACAATGTGTTCAATTCAATGGAAGGTATGTTAAACTGTATGGTTTTTAGCTCTTCCAAAACAGAAAGTGTTTTATTAGACGCCAGACTATCAGTTCCAATGGTTGTATTGTTTTGATTGTTAAGGAAAAAGGGGAGGTTAGGTAATTTATTTTCAATATAAATGTTAGATTTAGGACAGAAGCACCACCATGGGTTTTTAAAATAATTTTCAGCAAATGCAATATCATTGGCGTTACTTACCGTATTATGAACCAAAAGTAATGGATTTTCTTTCGGTAAGTATTCTGCAACCGAAGGTAGAGAATTCAATCCTGTTGCGTTAAAAGAAGAATTTTTTATTCCCAGTTGTTTCATTCTTTTCTCAATATTTCCGGTATTATCAATAAAGAAATTGTTTTCATCATTATTCTCCTGATTGTGCATACATAATATTGATTTGTTTTCTTTTGCAAGTAGCTTTATTTTATTAAACAATTCTTTAGACACTGCATAAGGGGAATGCGGAACAATGGATATGGAATCATTAACTGAATATTGTTTAACCAATTTAAGTGCTTTACTAAAAATAGCATCTGCATAATCAGGATCAGAGCCAAAAACTTCAATAAAAGTATGATATACAATATTGCTATTTTTTTTTATTGAAAAGCTATGGTTGCTATTAGAAATGTCACCAACTGCTTTTATTCCGTTGTTATACATTTCTTTATCAGCAAGAACAATTGCTTCTTGAATTACCTCTTCGTTTTCCTTTTTTAATCTTTGAACTTCCATTATAAAATTATGCAACCCTGTATTTTCGAGTATTCTGTTCTTGAGGTAAGACAATTCCAAATGACAGTGTGTATTAATAAATCCCGGACAAATAAATCCTTTATATTTTTTTACATCCTGTATATCATAATCCATGGTTTCCGGATTGATAATATCTACAACAACATTATTTTCATCCAGAATAATTATTCCTTTGGCGATTGGAGATTGAGCAATGGGGAATATATAATCGGCAGCTATTTTTCTCATAGAGTAATAAATACAAAAAAATTAATGAGCTTCGAGCCAATTTTCGCCAGTTTTCATTTCAATTTCAATTGGTACTTTCATCTTAATTGCATTTTTCATGTTATGTTCAATAATTGGTTTAATAAAATCAACCTCATCTTTATAAACATCAAATACCAATTCATCATGAACCTGAAGTATCATTCTTGATTTTAAATCTTTTCCTTTTAGATCATCAAAAATACGAATCATTGCAATTTTAATCATATCAGCAGCTGTTCCCTGAACAGGTGCATTTATTGCATTTCTTTCTGCATAGCCTCTGACAATTGCATTTCCCGAATTAATATCTCTCAAATAACGTTTTCTCCCCATCATCGTTTCTACATATCCATTTTTTTTAGCTAAAAGAATAGTATTGTCCATGTAAGCTTTTATAGCAGGATACTTGCTTAAATATTGATCAATGATTTCTTTAGCTTCTTTACGTGGAATAGAAAGACGTTCTGATAACCCAAAAGCTGAAATACCATAAATAATTCCAAAGTTTACAGTTTTTGCATTGCGTCGCATTTCTTTAGTAACATCATTGAGTTCAACTCCATAAACTTTTGCAGCAGTGGCAGTATGAATATCCAATCCTTTTATAAATGCATCAATCATTGCGTCATCCTTGCTGAGTTCTGCAATGATTCTTAATTCAATCTGAGAATAATCCGCAGAGAGAAGTAAATAATCATTGTTTCTTGGAACAAATGACTTTCTGATTTCTCTGCCCTTCTCTGTACGTATAGGAATATTCTGCAAATTGGGATTATTAGAACTTAATCTGCCCGTTGCAGCCACCGCTTGATTATAAGAAGTATGAACCCTGCCGGTTATGCTATTTACCATTAATGGCAAAGAGTCCACATACGTTGATTTCAATTTTGTGAGAGAACGGTAATCCAAAATCTTATCAATAATCTCATGTTTACCAGCAAGTTTAACCAATACTTCTTCTCCTGTAGAATACTGTTTTGTCTTTGTAACCTTAGCGTTTTCAACTATTTTAAGACGATCGAAAAGGATTTCACCCAATTGTTTTGGAGAAGAAATATTAAAATTTGTTCCCGCAAGCTGGTATATTTCAATTTCTAATTGCTTTATTTCTAATTGCAATTGCTTTGAATATTCATTAAGTGCAGGAATATCAATTTTCACTCCCTCAAATTCCATAGATGAAAGTACATTGATTAAAGGAATCTCTGTTTCATTAAATAGTTTTAATGTATTAGCTGTTTTTAATAATGGTTCAAAGATCTCTTTAAGCTGATAGGTAACATCAGCATCTTCCGCAGCATACTCTTTCACTTCTTCAATATCTGCAAATCGCATATTCGATTGAGTTTTGCCTTTTTTTCCTATTAAGGTTTCTATTGATACGGGAACATAATTGAGGTAAGTCTCAGAAAGAATATCCATATTATGACGCATATCAGGCTGTAAAAGATAATGCGCCAACATGGTATCAAATAAATTATCATTCACCACAATTCCATATTTCTTTAATATTGAAATATCAAATTTTAAATTATGACCTATCTTTTCTATTGTTTTATCTTCTAAAACAGATTTAAATTCATTGATTATATTCGTTGCTTCTTTATTATTTTCGGGAATGTATACATAATAAGCTTCTTTTGGTTTAAAAGCAAAAGCAATCCCAACCAACTCAGCAGATATTAAATCAAGACCAGTAGTCTCTGTATCAAAACAAAAAGATTTTTGTATTGCCAGTTTTTCAATTAGTTCAGCTCTTTTAGAAGGTGTATCAACCAAATAATAAGTATGAGGAACATCTGTTATTGTTTTTTTTATTTCAACCTGATTTTCAGTTTCTGGTATTTCATTTATTTGTTCTCCTCCAACTGCATTTCCAAACAAATCCATCTGAACAGCAACAGCTGGTTTGTCAATAAGCGACAAATCAGTAAAAACCCTTTTAGCAAAATTTCTGAATTCCAGTTCATCTAAAAGTTCTCTAAGTTCTTTTTCTTTGGGAGGTTTTACTTTTAAATTTTCTTCAACAAATTCAACTGGTACATCAAGAATAATAGTTGCTAATTGTTTCGACATTATAGCCTGGTGAGCAAATTCCTTAACTTTTAGTTTTATTTTTTCATTCTTTATCTGATCGCTGTTTTCAATCAGATTTTCTATATTGTCAAATTCTTCAAGTAATTTTTTTGCAGTTACTTCACCCACACCCGGTATTCCTGGTATATTATCAGAAGCATCGCCCCACAAACCAAGCATATCAATCACCTGATCGGGACGTTTTATCCCAAATCTGTCACACACTTCTTTTACTCCCCATATTTCAGCTTTATCACCATACTTAGCTGGTTTAAAAATAAATGTTTTATCTGAAACCAATTGCCCAAAATCTTTATCAGGAGTCATCATAAAGGTTGTAAAACCAAGCTCCTCCGCTTTTTTTGCAAAAGTTCCGATTACATCATCCGCTTCATAGCCATCCAAATATAATATAGGAATATTAAAAGCTTCAATGAGCCTTTTAATATAAGAAATAGCAACTATTATATCTTCCGGAGTATCTTCTCTGTTTGCTTTGTATTGTACAAAGTTATCGTGCCTCACAGTAGGAGCCATTGTATCAAAAGCAACTGCAATATGCGTAGGTTTTTCATTCTTTAAAATATCATACAAGGTATTAGCAAAACCAACAATTGCAGAAGTATTCAACCCTTTTGAATTTATTCTCGGATTTTTATTTAATGCATAATAGGCCCTGTATATCAATGCCATTGCATCTAAAAGAAAGAGTTTTTTATTTTCAGCCATTCAATTTATTTATTAAACATTTAACGAAAAACCTAAATCTACTTCATTTGCAGGGAAACCACCTCTGATTCCCCAATTTTCTAAAGGAGGTTCATTAATTACTATTGTAATATCATTACCATTTATATTTAAAGTAGTAGTAATGTTTTTTACAATTTCTGCAAAAAGCAATTTCTTGGCTTCTGAACTTCTTCCTTTAAACATAGTAATTTCAATAATCGTATAATCATCACTTCTACCAGTTCTCTCAAAGTTTTCACTTTCCAATTCATATAATCGCTGACGACGATCATTGTCTGGAATTTTTATTACATCTACCAATGCCTGATGGATTCCATCAAGCAATTTCTTTTTATAATCGGTATCTTTTCCTTTTAATATTTCTACTTTAACCAAAGGCATATTTCGTACATTTTAATTATTGTTCAAACCTACATGTTTTTTTTCAAATTTGAATCATCATCTTAAAAATCTGTTATTTTTATGTTATTCAATGAGAAAGATTATAAATTTAATGATTATTATATAAATGAAACTGATTTGTATTAATTTTGTATGTTTTCACTTACTAAATTTATGAAAAATACAATTCAAAATATCAGCATAGCAATTATTTTATTATTTTCCTTATCTTTTTTTGCCTGCAATAAAGAAGACAAATTAGCTCCTATTATAAAACTTACAGGAGACACAATTGTTAACATAGATTTAAATTCAGTATATACTGATAAAGGAGCAACAGCTACTGATGATAAAGATGGAGATATTACCAAATCTATTTTTGTAAAAAACGAAGTAAATGTCAATAAAGTAGGAACTTATAACGTAATGTTTTCTGTTTCGGACAAAGCTGGTAATGTTTCACCTGTATTAACAAGAAAAGTTAATGTTAATAATGGTTCAAGCAAATATATCGGAAACTACTTTGCAAAAAATTACACCCTCTTTCCTGCAATTGATTCCTTGTTTTATAATACCAGCATAACAATAGATTCAACGCTTAACAATCGCTTATTTTTTAATGTATTTGGAGATAGTATTCCCAAAAATGTATTTTTTATTATCAACAACGATCAAGTGGAAATTCCTTACCAGAAAATTACAAACCCTATAAGTTCTAAAGAATACACTTTTCAAGGATATGGTTCTATAAATACTACTACATCCGAAATAAAAATTAATTATTTTAAAGGTTTAGATGACGTTGTTTATACTTGTAAATCAGTATTTAATAAACAATAATTATTTCAAGTATGAAGTATAAAGCATTTTTGCAAACATTATTACTTCTGTTTCCTTTCATTATAATGTTGTTTTTCTTTTTTCAATGCAGAAAGGAAAAACCCACTCCACCTAACAACGAACCTACATATAATCCAACTCCATACACTATTAAAATTCCAAAATTTTTCCCTACAAAACTATACATCCCTGATGATAATCCGATGACGGTTGAAGGTGTTGAATTGGGCAAGTATTTATTTTATGATGGTAGATTATCCGGAAGAACACATCCTGACTCTTTGATGAGTTGTGCTACATGCCACAAACAGGAATTTTCTTTTGAAATCGGCTTACCTCGTCCTGCACCTCATGGAATAACCGGAATTTCAACACCACATGCCATGTTACCAATGATCAACCTTGTGTGGAATCCCAATAATTTATTATGGAATGGAAAAGTTGGCAAAATTGAAGACCTCGTTTGGATGGGCATATTGGCACCACACGAAATGAATGGCGATACAAATAGAGTGAAGGCACTTATTCAAAGCATTTCTATTTATCCTCCTATGTTTAAAAAAGCATTTGGTTCCGATGTTGTTACTGTAAAAAATATATCAAAAGCAATTGCCCAGTTTATTCGTACTTTAATATCTGCCGATTCTAAATTCGATAGATATTTAAGAGGAGAAATCCAATTGACCCCCTCCGAACTTAATGGATTTGTTTTATTTACCACCGAAGAAGGTGCAGATTGTTTTCATTGCCATGGAGGTTCGGGAAACCCTTTGTTTACAACAAACCTTTTTTATAACAATGCTTTAGATACTGTCTTTAATGACCCCAGAGACAGATATGCAGTTACAGGAAACATCATGGACAAAGGAGCCTACAAGGCACCTACACTAAGAAACATTGAATTAACAGGTCCTTATATGCGTGATGGCAGATTTACAACACTAGAACATGTTATAGATTTTTACAGTGAAGGATTATTAAGATCTCCTTATGTTAGTCCATTAATGCATAAAATAAATGACGGAGGTGCACAATTGACCAACAACGAAAAAAGCGATCTGATCTCTTTTCTAAAAACCCTCACAGATACTACATTTATTAACAATTCTGCTTTTAAAAAACCAATTGAAATAGAATGATTATAAATTTTTTAATCCTTATATTTCAGTTATAAAAGAATAGAATAACTATTATTTTAATTATAATGCATTAAAAATATTCACAAATCATTATGAAAGATATATTTATTTAATATATAACACATTAATTTTTTGTGAATTTTCAATGTTTTGTGGCTATTTCAATTTTTTTTAAAACTAATCTACAAACTGTTTAGCATAATATTTAGCTGTAAGCTTTTCTCCAGTTGCTTTTTCGATCATGTCGTTCCAATAATACATTTTACCTGGCATAAACACCTTTTCCTTTAGGAATTTTCCAACTTCTGCATTGCCATAGAAGCTTTGGTTTTTGTAATCTTCCAATTTAACAATATTTTTTGTAATATAATAATACAATTGTGAAGCAAGCAATTCGCCCAATAGATAATTATGATAATAGCAAGGATAAGCTGCTATATGTATTTTGGTAGCCCAATCGGGTTCATTTCTATCAGCAGGTTTTTTCATCATCTGGTATTTTTCAACAATATCCCACCATAGTTTATTTAAGTCCTGATCGGGATTGGTGTACATTTCTTTCTCGAAACGATACATAACCTGCGCCCAACGACTGAATACCAATTGTTCTAACTTCAACACCTTAAAACTTTCTTCAGCAATTTTTTGTTTTTCCTGATCTGTTATGCCAACAACATCTTTTAACCATTGAGGATTTGATGCAAAACGTCCAAACAACATTGCAATAGATTCGGTAGTAAATGTATGGGCAGGTTCTCTTAATGCATATGGCAAATTTATATCTATGTATTTATCATAAACAGCATGGCCGAATTCATGCATATTGGTGTTCATCCAATCGGCATTGGGTTTAATATTACATAAAACTCTTACATCGCCTTTGTTGTCAATATCAGTACAGAAAGCATGTTGGTTTTTTCCTGGCTTTTCATAAAGATCGCTGTTTTTTACCAATTCTGCAATA
>DYDE01000015.1:23743-45169 GCA_020718065.1 Marinifilum sp.
CTATACTAGTATAATACTTTTGAGTGAGTTCTACAATGTCTTTGGTTTTATAATATTGGTCAAGGTCAACTTTATAGATTTTTGGTGCAGCCTGAAAAAATCTGTTCTGGTAATGCCAAGGCATCAGCTCTTCTTTTTTAATCTTATAACGGTTTGCTAAATATATATCTATTTCTTTTTTTAAAGATGCATAAGTATTGCGGGTAAGGCTATCTAGCTCATCAAATAATTTATCAATCTCCTGAGGATTCTGATCGCTCAAAGTAAGACTCATTTCGTGATAGTTTTTAAAGCCAAGTTCTTTAGCTACTTCATTGCGCATTTTTACAATTTTAATAACATCAGTAGCCACAACCGGTCCGATCTTTTTGCAAGCTAACCAAGTTGTTTTGAGTTGTTCTGAATTGGTTGAAGAACCTAAAATTTCATTTACTTTATTATCCGTTAGGGTGTCATTGCTAATAATAGTACGAAAAGTATTGAATTTCTTTTCTATTTCGTTTTTAAGATTTACAATCTCTTCCATCTTTTTTTCATTGGCTTGTTTTTCGAGATAAACATTGTAAATAACATCCAGTTCTCTTTTTTGTGTGGGGTCAGTTATTTGGTTAGATTCTTTAATTTTTTTGAGTAATTCAAAATCATCCTTGTTAGATAAGATTTTATTTCGCTGGTTTTCAATATCTGCATTCTTTTGAAAATCTTCACTTTTCCCACTTATAGAAGCATCCCAGTAGGCAAGGTTGGATGCTTTATCCATAGGGGCAATGGTGTCTTCGTACTTTTTTACAAAAGCTTCAAATTCTTTTTTCATATCTTTATTTTTATTAGAATTACCGCAACCGGTAAATAAGAAAAGTGCTACCACAATCATTAGGGGAGCGAAATAAGCTTTATTTTTCATAGATAAATGTTTTGTTTAATGTTGAAACAAAATTAAACAGAAAGTTTGAGATTGTTTAAAAAATTTTATTAAGCTTATTTAATATTTGGGTTCATTCAAATAATTTTATTTTTGCAGAGTAATAATTTAACCGATATTGGATATCAACCTTTATTTTATGAATTTGAAATTTCTTGCTTTTTTGGTTTTTTTCTCCATAAACTTTTTCTTGTTTTCTCAGACAAATGATAAACCAGTATATGTTAGAAATGATATTGCAAGTTATACATCATCTATGTGGCTTATGACCAGTATAACTTATGAAAGAAAGTTATTTAGTAAAGGTATCATATGGGCAGGAACAGGTTTTTCTTATTGTTTTGTAGATAAAAAATTAGGTATCCCCATCGATCTAACATTTGTCACTGGGAAAAATAAAAACCACGTAGATTTTGGTCCTTTTCTAAACATTTCTTTAAATGGAAATATCTATGAAAATATTGTTGGTTTAAAAGTTGGATATAGGTATCACGATTTTATTAAAAATGGCTTAATGCTCAGAGGTGGTATAGAAATGTTTAGAAAAAAAAATTGGGATGATGATTATATGACATCAATTCCAGGAATAAGTCCATATTTTTCAATTGGATATAGTTTTTGAAACCATAGCGAATCTCAAATGAATTTTAAGTTTTTATTTTGTTAAGTCTTTGTGTCTATGATGGTCAGAAATACCAAGATTTTGTAAGCAAGTTTTAAATATTGGTTAATTACCGCTTAGATATTTACCACAAAAGCTCCCGAATTACTAACAGCAAACGCATCAATTTTTAGTTTCCTGCATTCTTCTAGCCATTTATTTATTCTCCAAGGTGTATTTGATGAATCTATTATAAGTTGGGCAAATGTATATTGATTAATAATTTCCTTAATGCTGATTTTAGCATTGTTAGACAAAATCAGAAAATCGGTTTTGAACTTTTCTGGACTGAAAAGATTGCAGTTTTTATCGTTAATAACAACTATTCGTTTGTTAAAAAACTGTATAAAAGAATTCTTAACAAAAATCGGGTTGTAACTGTTTTCTTTGGATTGGAAATCAAAAGAATCTGAAAGTGCAATATAGTTATTGTATTTTACACCCATTGCGCACCAATTGTTTTGGATATGAAAATTGATTTTTTGCTTATCACCTATAAGTGAAGAATCTGTTATAAGATAATTGTTCTGTCCATCTATAAAATCGTAAGCTGAATGATGACTGATACTATAAACTATAAATTTGCGATTACTAAATGTTTTAGTTTTATCAATTATATTAAACACCCCAATGATTATAGCTATGGAAAGTGCTGTAAATAAAAACTTTTTTTGTCTGTTGTAAAAGAATATAATAAGTAACAAAACCAATGCAAATATTAAACACATTTCAAAAACGGATATATTTATTCCACGGGTTACAGCAAAAGGTAAATGCTCAATAAATTTTACAACTTCATTTAATCCATAAACCAAAATAGCCAATAATTTAGAAATCCAGACTGATATTTGTGGTATAAAAGAAAGAATATAAAATCCCAAACCTGCATACATAATTAGTGTTGTTAGCGGAATAATCAAAAGATTGGTTATTAAAAACATATTTGGAAACTGGTGAAAGTAATACATTGCCAAAGGAGCTGTTATTATTTGTGCCGCTAAAGAAACACTTATTAAACCCCAGATTTTATCTAAAAGCCAACTATTTGGGTTCCACAATTTGTAAATACCCGGATAAATTGCCATTATTCCTAATACAGCCAAATAAGAAAGCTGGAAACCTACATCTGTTATTAGATAGGGATCTATCATAAGCAAAAAGAACAATGAAGCTGCGAGGGTATTATACCCATTTACTTTCCTGCTATATGCATTGCCAATAACAATAAAACTAAACATAGTTGTAGATCTCAGTACAGCGGGCGAAAATCCGGTAATAGCTGAATAAAACCATATAAAACCCAACAAAATCATTATTTTTAACAATTTCAGATATTTGTTCTTATCCAAAAAGAAAAGCAAATAGTTGAGAAGAAGAAAAACCAGACCAACATGCAAGCCAGATACCGATAAGATATGGACAGCTCCAGAACCAGAATAAGAATTAAGCAGATCTGCGTCAATTTTATCTCTGCTGCCAAGAAGCATTGCTGAAGCAACTGCATATTCGTTTCCTTCAATATGATTATCCTTAAGCACTTTCAACAATTTGCTTTGCAGAAAAAGAGCATATGCTATCAAAGGATTTCCTTTATTGTGAGCAAGTACCTTCAAAGTACCTGTTTTTAGGTATGCTTGATGATAAACAGATTTATTTGCAAGATATTTTTTATAATCAAATTCATTTGGGTTTTGAGGAGGTTTTACTTCTGCTATTTTTGTGTTGATAATTATTTCATCACCATATTGCAGTTTATTTGCTATGCTATCTTTTGCCAAATAAAGCAAAATGTTTCCATTGGTCTTTATCCATTGATTATTTTGTTGAACAGCAGATACACTCATAGTTGTCCTGTATGAATTTTCTCTTTCATTTGCTGGCTCCATTAATGTTCCTATTATAACACAAGAAGAATCGGAAATAAAATTACCAATATGATTTGGTTTATATTTACATGTATTTTGTACACTCCATTCAAAACCAAATATTATTAATATAATACTGATTATTGCACCGTGTAACCAGCGAAACTTATAATTACTAATCAATTTTGCCCAGAAAACAAATACAGCGTATAAAACGAATAACGTAATTGTAACAAATAAAGGGATATGTATGGCAGAGTTAACAAATAAAGCAATAACAATACCTATTATAAAAGATATTGTTAAACGAACCATGGATATTTGGTGCCAATAGTTCAAGATTGTGTTTGTTACTTGTTAGTTAATTTTGAAAATCTTTGGGATTTTCTGCGATAAAATTATAAAATAAATGAATTATACAAACAAATATCTGAATAAAAAATATAATTAGTCCCCCATTAAAAATCATATAAAAGTTATATAAGTAAGGAAACGGAATAAAAAAGTGTTATCAAAATTGCAAGATAAATTATAAATTTGTCAAAAAGCTTGCAATATAGTAGGAAAAATAGACAAAACTCCCCAATTGAGTTTATTTGAGACCCCGCTTATAAACTTTATTAATAAAGAACACGAACTTGTAATATTATCACACCGAATAAACTGGGAAGAGATAGAAGAAAAGTTTTATAGTAAAGAAGGCAGACCAAGTGTTCCCATAATAAAAATAGTAGGCTGTATCTTGCTCAAACAAGTATACGATCAGAGTGATGAAGAATTTGTTGATAGATGGATTGAGAACCCATATTGGCAATACTTTTGCGGAGAAGTAGTATTTCAAAAAACAAAACCATTTGTTCCCAATGAGTTCACCCATTTTCGCAATAGAGTTGGAAGAGAAGGAGCAGAAGAGCTGCTAAGGTTGTCAATGCAATTATTTGGAAAAGACATAAAAGTAAAAGAAGCTTATATTGACACGACAGTATAAGAAAAGAACATTACCTATCCAACTGATGCAAAATTATATCGCAAAGTATTACAAAAAGCAAGAAATATAGCCAAAGAAGAAAAGATTAAAATTCGTCAAAGTTATGTCAGAGTGGAGAAAGAATTAGTATTGAAACAAAGATTTTATCGTCATCCAAAACGTAGAAAAGAAGCAAAGGCAGCAAAACGCAAATTGAAAACAATAGCAGGGCGATTAACAAGAGAAATAACCAATGGATTAAAAACTAATGGGAATAAGACTTATCAAGAAAAAATAGCAATATTCAATTGCGTATTAACACAAACATCAAAAACAAGATTTACTCTATCCATGCACCAGAAGTTAAATGTATTGCCAAAGGAAAAGAATCCAAGGAGTATGAATTTGGGAACAAATCATCAATAGTTTATAGTCGAGAGGGAATCATTATAGGTGCAATGGCTTTTTCAGAAAACTTATACGATGGAGACACTTTGTTGCCACAACTAGAACAAGTAAAACGATTGACAGGAAAAGAATTAAAAGAAGGTATTGTAGATAGAGGTTACAGAGGACGAACAATGATAGGAGCTACCAAGATAATCATACCTAAGCCATTATCAAAAAAAGCATCCAGATATCAAAAAGAAAAAATGCGAGAGAAATTTAGAGCAAGGGCTGGAATAGAACCTATAATAGGCCATTTAAAAAGCGATCATCGAATGTGGAGAAACTTTTTAAAGGGAGATGTTGGGGATGAATTCAATACCATTATGGCTGCTGCAGCCTTTAATATTAAGAAATTCCTTAATCGGGTTAAATCCCGATTAAAGAATTTTATTGAATTTTATTTGTTCTCTACTTTTGATTATTTAAAATCTATTTTCTTTTTGTTCTGTATAATTGATGTATTAGTAGGTGCGAAAAATTAGGCTTTTTAAGGGACGACTATTTAACGATACTAAACTTCTTTGACAATAGAAGTACAAATGCATCGGCTGAATCATTTAATGCCAAAATAAAGTCTTTTAGAGCTGCTTTTAGAGGGGTAAGAAATATCTCTTTTTTCCTCTTTAGATTATCTATAATTTATGCTTAAAACAATTCCTCAACTTTTTGGCTTGATCCGAAATATCCGAAAATGAATGCTTGTTTGGTATTATGCCGAAGCAGTTTAAAAACAATTTCAAAAGCGAAGTGCATTGAAATTGTATCTTTGAACGCAACTTGGTATAAGAGGCTGTTATGTTAATTAAAAGATATTTTATAAAAGAGGTTGTCTAAAAACAGGAAACCTTTTTATTAACAAGCTAATATATAATAAAAAAAGAAAGACAAATCTATTTGCCTTTCTTCATTTCTTTTATCTAAATCTTATGTTTTATTTTTTTACAGGTGCAGTAGGTGTGTTACTGTTGGTGTTAGGTGCATTGGTTTCTTTCACTTGCGGAGCTTGATTATCTCTATTAGTTTTAGGAATTGCAAAAACGCCAACTAAACTAAAAACTAAAAGTAAAACAGCAAGAATCCAAGTTGATTTTTCCAGAAAGTCAGCAGTTTTTCTAACTCCCATATATTGATTAGAGGATGAAAAGTTAGATGCCAAACCTCCACCTTTAGAGTTTTGAACCAATACAATCAGAATTAAGAAAAAACAAATAATTAGTATTATTACCGATACAATTGAATATGCTCCCATTAGTTAGAATTTAAATGTTGATTATTTTTTTTAATATTTTCAATTTGGGATGCAAAGTAAGTATTTTTTTCTGGAAATTTCAAACTTAATTTTTCATAAGTTTGTATAGCTTTATTAAAATCGCCTTGTTTATAATAGATTTGAGCCAAAGTTTCAGAAATTATTTCACTGTCATCTATTGAACTTTTTTCAGAAAGATCTTCTTTATTTATAGTATCCTGATTTTTAGGAGTAAGTCGGGGTTCTTCTTTAATAAACTTATCAATTAGTTCATTTTTATTTATTGTTTCATTGTTATTTGAAATTGCTACTGATGAAACATCTTCTTTTTTCGATTCTTTGGCTATTTCAGCAAGTCTTTGTTGAAGTTGTTTTTGCAATTCAGTCTTCTTGTCCACATCGCTTGCATTAACAACAGGGCTTGTTGTTTTCTCTTCCTCAACAATACTTATTGGTTTAATCTCTTCAACAATTTGTTTATCAGGTATTACTTTTACTTCAATAGGTTTTTGAGTATCGACAGGTTTATTCTCAATTATGGGTTTTGCTATTTCTGTTTCTTTATTCTGATTTTGAAACAATAAAACAGTTTCCGTCTTTTTCGATTCCTTTGACAGCGTATTGATAATAGCATGAAGTTTTTTTCTGCTACCTGCATAAGTTGCTGCTATATTTAAATGCTTAACATAATCCTTACTACCGATATTATAAAGGTTTTTTGCAAATAACAATTGACCAGTCTGACAGAAAGGATATTTTTCTGTTAATTCCTTAAGTTTTGGTAATGTTGAAGCATCCAGATTTTGAGGAAAATTAACAAATTCAGAAAAATCGATTGGTTTCATAATTAAAAGCTTATTCACAAACCTACATATTTTTTTTAAATAATACAAACACCCAATAAAAATTTAAAGCAATTCCCTCTGACATTAAAAACAAAAATAATTTTCAAGGAAAATATAAGAAAGGATTTAATTGTCTTGAATGATATGAATTTTTTGATTAATAATTAATCCGTCAATAATAATTTGAATAAAATAAATTCCACTTTGTAATTTGGGGATATTTATAATACTGTTGTTTTTCTTTAATTCAGTAAACATTATTTGCCTTCCAATTCCATCATATAAAGCAAAACTAAAATAAATATCAGAAAAAGTATCTGTAAAGTTAATACAAACCTGATTATTTGCCGGGTTAGGAAATATATTGACTTTGTTTTCTCCAATTATTTCATCTATTCCATAACATGGAATTAATATTTCTTTTATTATAGAATCTGATTTACAATTATTATAAGCATTAAGTCTTACTATATATGTTGTTCCGCAAAATTGATAAGTATGAACAGGGTTAATTTCAGATGAAGTTTGCCCATCTCCAAAGTTCCACAAAAAGTCAGTGGCATTTCTTGATGTATTTGTAAATTCAACCCGACCATTTTGTAATGAAGAATATATATAACTGGCATTAATACTTGTTGTGTCTATATTCCATTCATTTAGACTATCGAAAACTACCTGGTTTGCATAGTTTTGGATTATTTGTGCATAATTAATATCTAATCCAGAAGGAATATAAGCTCCAACAGGGCTTTTATTAAAAAAAGAAGAATAAAATGTGCATGCTGCAAGATAGCTACCAGCAAGACTTGGATGACTTTCATCGGAATCATACAATTCTATTTCAGGATGTAGGTCTCTGGTTTTTTTCCATACAATACCCACAGGTGAAACATTGGCATCAAACATTTGCCCCATTTCCAAATAACTTTGGCGTAAACGAGATTGCATGCCATTGTAAGTGCATACCGGAGGATAAGTAGGGCAATATTCTGCATCACCATTCTTTCTTCCCCAAGTCATAAAAAAAGAAGTAACAGTACAACTATCATTTGTTTTAATAAATCTGTTTAAAGTATCTGCATAAGGATATACAAGCAATTGGACTTGTTCGGGAGAGAAGGATGGTCTTTGGCTTTGTTCTTGAAGAACAACATAGTCCCAATGTTTCAGATTTATTTTATTTATTGTTGTTGGGTTAGTTGAATGTAATTGAAACGTATAACCACCAGGGGTATTCGAATCAAATAAAAGAGTATCCCCCTTAGAAGAAGCTATCTGAGAAATTAATTGTGGCAAATCATTAACATAAGTATAACTATTACCTATAAATAAAACATCTTTTTTTGTTTGGGCGAATAATGTATTAACAAACAATAAAGCAACCAGAATATATGTTGTTTTATATAAATGCATCTTTTTGTTTTTAAATAAAAAGTAAGTGTTATTTTTTTATAATAATTAAAATATTGCTTTGGTACTTTTCTTAAAAAATTACCAATTAACAACAGCTTTATTAAAAATATCATCAATCAGAGCTTCAATGATGGTTTTTAAAAGTTCATCCTGAATAGTGGTGAGGTTTGCTTTACTATCATAATCCTCATATCGAGAAAAAGAGCTCTCAAAGTCCTGTTTTTCGTTAATTTTGTTAGAAAACTTTACATATACAGTAACGGTTAAACGGTTTCTTTGAGCAGTTTCTCCCGAAATTGCAGTTGGTTGTGTAGAGAAATTTGAAATATTACCTTCAAAACTTAAATCTCCTCCTTTATTAACTAATATTAGTTTTGTTTGGCTGAGAAATTTATCTTTTAAAGCTTCCGTAAATGTTTGACTAATGGTTGGAGGACCTAAGGTAGCAAGATTAGGAAAATATTTTACAGAAAAAGTTTTAACTGCTGGGTCAACATTCCCTCCACTAAATGAATAGTTGACTTTGCATCCACTTAAAAACATTAATAATATCGCAACATAAAATATTTGTTTTTTCATTACTCGTCAAGTTTATGCTCTTTTATTTTTCTATAAAGTGTTCTTTCTGAAATCCCCAATTCTCTTGCTGCTTGTCTTTTTTTACCTTTGTATTTTTCCAGTGCTTTTATAATAACATCCAGTTCCTTTTTTTCAAGCGAAAGGTTTTCTTCGATATATTCTTCTGTATCTTCAATTTCTTCAATATTAACTTTATTGGGTTTTGTTTTAACATTTGTATTTGAAACAACAGGTTCTACTTCCTGATATAATTTTTCAAGAATTCGCTCTTTTTCATTTGGAAAGTATTCCTTATTGTCTTCGTTTTCTAAAATTTCAATAACCAGTTTTTTTAAATCTGTAATATCCTTTTTCATATCAAAAAGGATTTTATAAAGTATATCTCTTTCGGAATGATCACCAACAGGGTTTTCGCGTTTAAGTAAAACAGGTAAGTCCGACGAATAGCTTTCGGGTAAATATTTTCTTACAATATCTCCTGTTATATTTCTGCTTTTTTCAATTATAGATATTTGTTCTGTAAGGTTTTTAAGTTGTCGA
Source organism: Marinifilum sp. (assembly GCA_020718065.1). Taxonomy (GTDB): domain Bacteria; phylum Bacteroidota; class Bacteroidia; order Bacteroidales; family CG2-30-32-10; genus CG2-30-32-10. The sequence goes on from DYDE01000015.1 coordinate 33,235, forward strand.
ATATTACCAGGCCATCTAAAATTATTGATCACTCTTTGTGCTTCGTCATCAAGTTGTAATGCTGGCATTCTGTATTTTTCTGCAAAATCAGTTGCAAATTTTCTAAAAAGCAGAACGATGTCTTCTTTTCTGTCGCGAAGAGGAGGAACAATAATAGGAACTGTATTTAAACGATAGTATAGATCTTCGCGAAATTTACCATTTCTAATAGCATCAATAACATTTATATTAGTAGCAGCTACAACCCTGACGTTTGTTTTAAGTACATTTGAAGAACCCACTCTCATAAATTCGCCTGTTTCCAGAACCCTCAACAATCTTACCTGAGTAGATAAAGGAAGTTCTGCTACTTCATCTAAAAAAATAGTACCTCCATTTACAACTTCAAAATATCCTTTTCTTGCTTCGTGTGCTCCAGTGAAAGATCCTTTTTCGTGACCAAATAATTCAGAGTCAATCGTACCCTCGGGTATAGCACCACAATTAACAGCAATGTATGGTCCGTGTTTTCTTGCACTTAATTGATGAATAATTTTAGGAAAAACTTCTTTTCCTGTTCCGCTTTCCCCGGTAATAAGAACAGTAATTTCTGTTGGGGATACCTGGCGGGCAATGTCAATAGCTCTGTCTAATGTAGGTGAATTGCCTATTATTCCGAATCTCAGCTTTATTGTTAAAATATCCATTAATTGTTATCGGGTATAAATTTTTCTCAAATGCAAAGTTAAATTATAAAATTGAATTTTTATTTAATTAACTATTTTTATATCAATGTTATTGAGTTATTCTCTTTTTTTTGATTTTATAAGCAGTATAAAGAATTTCCTTAAAATAATAAATTGAGATAAAGTATTAAATTTGCATTATTGATTAAAAAAAACCAAATGAAAATTACACTTAATAATAATATAGAAGAATTTGAATCTGTTTCTCAATATACTGTTACAGAATTATTAAAGGCAAAGAACTTTGTTTTCAAAATGCTGATTGTAAAAATAAATGATACCATTATTAAAAAGGACGAATACGATCAGGCAATTATTAGAGAAGGAGACAATGTTATGGTTATTCATTTAATAAGCGGAGGTTGATGTGCAACTCCGCTTATTAAATAAATATTTAAAATAATAAAAATTTTATTTAGGCACTAACAGCCTCAATAGTATTGTTTACTTTTTTAACAAGTCCTTGTAAAACAGTTCCTGGACCAACTTCAACAAAACTTGTAGCTCCATCAGCAATCATGTTAACCATTGTTTGCGTCCATCTCACAGGCGAAGTGAGTTGAGAAATAAGATTGGTTTTAATTTCATCAGGATTGGTAACTGCTTTAGCGTTTACATTTTGGTAGATGGGACAAATTGGCTGATTAAATTTTGTTGAGTTAATTGCATCAGCAAGCTCAATTCTGGCTGGTTCCATAAGAGGAGAGTGAAAAGCACCACCAACTTTTAAAGGTAAAGCACGTTTAGCACCAGCAGCTTTTATTTTTTCGCATGCAATTTCAATTCCTTTCATTGAGCCGGAAATAACCAATTGTCCAGGACAATTGAAATTAGCTGCCACTACAACTTCTTCGGTTATTGATTTGCAAATTTCTACAACTTTATCATCATCTATGCCTAAAATTGCAGCCATCGTAGATGGTTCGGCTTCGCATGCTTTTTGCATAGCCATTGCACGTTTTGAAACAAGGCGTAACCCATCTTCAAAGGTCAGAGATTTATTTGCCACCAAAGCAGAAAATTCTCCCAATGAATGACCTGCAACCATGTCTGGTTTGAAACTTTCTCCCAAAGTTTGAGCTAAAATAACCGAATGCAAAAATATTGCAGGTTGGGTTACTTTTGTTTGTCTCAATTCATCTTCGGTTCCGGAAAACATAATATCTGTAATACGAAATCCTAGTATTTCATTTGCTTTTTCAAACATTTCTTTTGCTAAGGGAGATTTTTCATACAAATCTTTGCCCATACCAATAAATTGCGCTCCCTGTCCGGGAAAAACATAAGCTTTCTTCATAAATAAATATTATTTTATAAAATAATTTGATAGCTGATTTTATCTTCTGCTTCCAAATAAGCGCAGTAAGAATAAAAATAAATTAATAAAATCAAGATAGAGTGTTAAAGCACCCATTATAGCCATTTTTTTTGTAGATTCACTTCCTAATTCAACACCTGCACCTATTCTTTTAATTTTCTGAACATCATATGCAGTTAAACCAGTAAAAACAAGAACTCCAATTACACTGATGATGTAGCTCATCATTTCACTTCTCATAAAGAAATTGACCACGCTGGCAATTATAATACCTACCAATCCCATTAACATTATGGAACCAAATTTTGTTAAATCAATTTTTGTGGTATATCCTAATACAGCCATAACACCAAAAGTTCCTGCAGTAATAGCAAATGTCAAATAAATGGAGCCTAAAGAATATACCAGAAAAATAAAACTTAAACTCATTCCCATTATAATAGAATATATTATAAATAGAACTGTCAATGCTATTCCAGATAATTTATTATAGCCAAAGGACATCAATAGAACAAAGCCCAATGGTGCTAACATTATTACCCAACCAAACGGACTCATACTAGCTCTTCCGTTACTTATTGTAAACATCATATTTAAAAATGTTTCGCTGGTGCTAAAATAATAAGCAAATACTGCTGTAATTGCCAGAGCTGCAAACATCCATGTAAAAACATTGGCAACAAAGGATCGTGAAAGACTTACACTTTCATATTGATCCTGAGTGTAATTATTAAAATTGTTACTTGAATTATACATATGTATTTAATTTTAGTTTATTAATGCAAAATTAATAATTTTTAAATTACAAATTAATTTTCTTAAAAGCTTTGAGAATCTCAGTTTTGAACAAGGGTTTAATGTAATTTGGAACCAATCAGGTGAATAAACTCAGCCCTGGTTTTTTCCATTAAGAAAGCACCAGTAAAATCGGATGTTGTTGTGACAGAGTTTTGTTTTTGAATTCCCCTCATCATCATACACAAGTGATTGGCTTCAATAACAACGGCAACACCAAGAGGTTTCAAAGTATCCTGAATACAATCTTTAATTTGTGTGGTTAATCTTTCCTGAACCTGAAGACGACGGGCAAAAGCATCAACAACCCTTGGAATTTTGCTTAGACCAACAATATAACCATTTGGAATATACGCAACATGTGCTTTGCCAATAAATGGAAGCATATGATGTTCGCACATGGAATATATTTCAATGTCTTTCACAATCACCATCTGGCGGTAATCTTCTTTAAACATTGCTGATTTTAATATTTCATAAGGATTGAGATCGTAACCATGTGTTAAAAATTGCATCGCTTTTGCAACCCTTTCTGGTGTTTTTTGCAAGCCTTCTCTTTCAGGGTTCTCACCTATTAATTCTAACACATTTTTATAGTTAGAAGCTATTTTTGATACAAGTTCGGGATTATATAAATCAATTTTTGCATAACCGTCCATTTCATTTTCCTGCATCATTTCATTATCTATAGTAGTCATAATATTTATGTATTAATATAATATTCATTTTTCTTTATTTCCGTAATATTCAACAAAGTTGTTTTCGGTTTCTTCAAGTTTAACTGCATGAAGCATAGCTCCTTTATCGCTGATCGGTTTTTCAATTTGGTTCCAAATAGCAATAGCAATGTTTTCTGTTGAAGGGTTTATGTTTTTCATAAAATCAACTTCAAGGTTAAGGTTTTTATGGTCAACCTTATCAATAATATATTTGTTTATGATTTCGCTCAGGTCTTTTAAATTCATGAGAAAACCGGTTTCAGGGTTTGCATTTCCTTTTACAGTGATATAAAGTGTATAATTGTGCCCATGCCAGTTTGGGTTTGAACATTTTCCGAAAACCTGAAGGTTTCTTTCATCAGACCAATCGGCTCTGAATAAACGATGTGCAGCATTAAAATGCTCTTTTCGGGTGATGTGTATCATTGGTTGCTGGTTTATAAATCAAAGATAGTTTTTATTATTCAGATATGTTTGAACATAATCTTTAATTCCTTCCTCAAGTGAATAAAAAGGTGTATTATAACCTATAGAAATCAGTTTGCTCATATTTGCCTCAGTAAAATACTGATATTTATCGCGTATATCGATAGGAGTGTCAACAAAATAAATATCAGGAGTTAAATGAAGGGCATTGAATGTGGCATTTACCAAATCGAGAAATGTTCTGGCTCTGCCTGTTCCAAGATTATATAAGCCAGCATGTTTTTTGTTTTCCATCAAAAACATACACACTTTTACCAGATCTTTCACATAAATAAAATCGCGAACTTGTTTACCATCTTCATAGTTGGGGTTGTGGGAGCGAAAAAGTTTTACTCTTCCATTTTCTTTTATTTGATTAAATGCATGAAAAATCACAGATGCCATTCTTGCTTTGTGGTATTCATTTGGCCCATATACATTAAAAAATTTAAGCCCTGCCCAGAAAGGGGGTTGTTCTTTTTGTTGAACAACCCATTTGTCGAATTCGTTTTTCGACTCACCATAAGGGTTCAGAGGTTTTAGTTTGTAGATAACTTGGTGGTTATCTTCAAAACCAAATTCTCCCAAACCATAAGTGGCAGCAGAGGAAGCATAAATCAGCGGAATATTATATTGAACGCATTTATTCCAAATGGCCTTACTATAATTGAGGTTGAGTTCGTCAAAAACAACAATATTAAATTCGGCAGTATCGGTTCGTGCACCTATATGAAAAACAAAATCAATGTTTTTGCTGTTTGTTTGTAGCCATTCTATAAATTGTTTTCTATCTACTTTTGCAGAAAAGGTCTTGTTGATGTAATTTAATGTTTTTTCTGTTTTTGAAAAATCATCAACAATAACAATATCTGTAAATCCTTTTTCGTTCAATTTTTGAACCAAACAGCTCCCGATAAAACCTGCCGCACCTGTTACTATAATCATGTTTATTCTTTTGTTATCAATATAATTACAAACTTACAAAAAAAACATAATTTATTAAGAGATGGTTTAAAATAAAAAAATAGAGATGAGGGTTTCGTAACACAGAGAATGGATTAAAGAAAGAATAGGGTAATACAATATTGTTAAATATTTATTTTCCTTTCATACGCTTTTTTAATTTAACATTAATTTTAGCCAAATTCCAAAAAATTATCCTTTTGCAAAGTGTAAAATTACATTTTTAATATTATCATCTAAACCGGCAATATCATCATCTGAAATAAGACCATCAGCATACTGTCCCATAATAATAATCAAATATTTTGACCCTGTCATACCATCGTATCTTCTTGCAATTTGTTTATCAAACCCTTTCACTTTTTTATAAAGCTGATGATACACTTCCTGATTGTTAAGTTTAGCGTCTTTCCATTTATTTAATAATTCATCAAAACTAAATAATCCTTTTGCAAATTCTTTTTGCAATCCCTTTTCAATTATTTCGCGAGCAATTTTTTTGTCTTTTTTGCTTAATTCTAGCTGCATGTTATCTTGTTTTTTATTTTAAACAACATTTTTTATATTTTTTACCGCTTCCGCAAGGACAAGGCTCGTTTCTTCCAATTTTATTAGAAACTGCTGGGAGTTGTTTTTCCGGAAAATCATAATCATCTTCATAATCCTCCTCATAGACCTCTTCACTTGTATAACCAGACCATGTGGTGATTATTTCATCATATAATTCAAAAATATTAATAAGTTCTCTTTTTACTTCATTATTTATAGCTAAAGAAAACTCTTTTTCCACATCCTCATATGATCCACTTATTCCAAGATGAACATATTGCTTGTCATAAAGTTCTTTAATCACTGGTAATAATTCGTGAAAATTGCAATCAATGGTATCACTTATCGATAAACCTAAAAAGTCAGAATCAATCAGATTGTCATCTATGTTTGCATTTGAAAATGTTTTAAAAACATCATAATACACTTTAAGGATTTCTTCTTTGCGTTCGGGAGCGTGCAGAAACACCTGACAAAGCATTTCAGAAGTAGCAGTTTTGCTATAAGTATCTATGCCAGGTCTGATCAAAAATTGTTTAAGAACTTCAATTTGGTTAAATCCTAATTTGTAGATGCACTGCCACAATGTTGTTGTTTTATGATCTCCCAAATAAAAATCTATTAATTCATAATCGTTTTCTAAGAAACACAATACTTTAGGCAAACATTCTTCTGCCTCGATTTCCATTAATAAAAATAAGGCATGTAAAATAAAAGAATGTGTTTCTTCATCATATTCTTTTTCAATAAAATATTCATACCTGTATTCTGCATCCAATAATACTCTTTCAAGGTCTTCAATAAGTGTTTGCCTTGGCAAAGCAATTATTTCCTTCAATTTTTCCTGTGGTATTCTCAACCCAAATTGATATAAATTTTCTATTTGGGGATGGTTAAATAACGGAGCACTTTCAATAGATATTGTTGGAACAGATTTAATAATTTTGGGAACAATTCGTTCTTTGTTTTCTTGTTCCAAAAGTTTATATCCTAATTTCATTTTTTCATGAAACAATATCATCTCAGCATGTTTCGTGTCAGGATGATCTGGAGCAAATCCTTTTAGTACCTCAAGTCGGTTTTCTGCTAAATCGTAATCCCCAATTTTAGCATAATACCTGATTACCACTTTAAAAAAACCCGTTACTTCTGCTACATGAAATAAATCCCTTCCCGGATACAAATCTTTTAACTCTAACGTTTCACCAAGTATCTCTGGTACTCTTTCTAATTCCGAATCTTCGATACATTTATTTGCAGCATTTAATATAGCAAACAAATAATCAGGATGTTCACTTAATATCCATTTATTTACCTCATCTGCTTTTTCATGATTTCCCCGAACATTATAAGCAATTGACAAATAATTTTTAAGTATCGGTATCAAAGGATATTTGATTATAAGTTGCGTAAGTTTATCAATGATTTTTTTATTGTTTTTATCAGTACTCTCTAAATAAAGTGTTTCCATCTGTTTCTCCAATTCAGGAGTAACTCCATATTTTTGGTTATTATATTTTGGTTCGGTAGTAATGTTGTATCCAACTAACTTATAACGATTTTCCATATTTTTATTTTTTCCTAATAAACTTTAACACTTAAACTTTTAAAATTTCATTATACAATTCAGTTGTAAAAATAATTCATTTTCAAATAAAACAAATTATTATTTAAACATTTAGCAAAAACATAATTAAAGCTATGATTGTCTGTCAACAATACTTCAAAACATAAAGAAAAGCAAAAGACTTATTCAATATATTCCACATCGACAAAATGTTGTCTTAAAAGAGAATGATTATAGCATTGCAAAACTATTTCTATATCAAATCATCAATTTGTGTAGTAGCATTTTTATCAGATGCTACATCATGTATGAGTGTATTTTTGTTTTTTTGCATTGCATATATTTCTCCCAAGGCAACAGGTGAAGTAAAATGATGCTTGATACCCAAACGTTGTGCCAGTACATTCGCATCTATTACACTCAAGGGTTTAAATTCTTTACGGGCAATAAGTCTTCCTGGGCGAAGCAATGCATTGTCCAACTTTTTCAGATCTACATTGAAGGTACAAATTATTTGCAGGTTGAGCATATCATTTAATATTCCATCGCTCATATTCAGGAGATTTGTAATCCCCTGTATGCGGACTCCTTCCTGCCTTCTTGCAAGTAAAGGCTCTGCATCTTCAATAAGAAGAACACAAAAGTTTCCATCAGATGCCCAATCCTGAATTTTACGTGAAAGAAAAGTCATAAAGACTGGTTCAACCAGATGATCTACCATATTTGGCGGCATATAAATGACCACTTTTTTACTGGCTACCATTTTTCGCAACAAATGACGTATGTAATATGTTTTCCCTGTCCCCGGCATTCCATGAAATAAGACCAAACCCTTGGTACTGGTATTAAAACGTTTCATCAGTTCTTTATGAAACTCGCTAAAGCCATAACCATAATTCACATCCAAATCCCTGATCTCAAAATTATCATCCACGGCACGTTCTTTAATTGTAAAACCATTGTTGGTTGCTTCTATCATATTGATAGTTGGTTTGTCGGGTATTTTCTGGAGCATGCATTTCTCAATAGTTTCTTCCAGTTCTTCCTCAAAATAGCTGTCTCTTTTTTCGGAAACATCGCTGGGGCGTAGTAACTGAATTTGGCTAAAATAAACACTTTCGTGATCAAAATCTGTTACGTCTGAAAAGAAGTCGGGTATTTCATAATCATCAGCATCGTGATAGGTGATATTGGTTGCTTGAATGACATATCCATAATGAGGAAAATTGAGCGTATAACGTATCAGACATTCACCCTGTCCTCCCCAATTGGTGCTATAAGAATGAACCATTTCTGCACCCATGTCTTTTTGAAGTTCATTTAGCAATGCTATAGCTTCAATATAAGGGCCTGTGAATGTTACCATAGAAGGTGCTTCTTTATATTGAAGAACATAATAGCGGAGAGCGGGAAAATTATCAGTAGTGGTCCCCTCAACCAGCCATTGCGCTTGTTCTATAGGTAATTCTTCGGGAGGATGGGTTTTTTTCACCACTTCTTCTTCGCTTGTATTTTGGAGTGGGTGTACCAGCGGTTCGCTATTTTCTTTTTCTTCACCAAAATATGTTATTTTACTGATATAAATATATTGTGGAATATTATGGTAAAAAGTAGTTTTTTTTATCCAGTTGCCATATGCATCATTTTCTATTTCTTCGGTTTCCCATGCTGCTTTTGGTTCTATATAAGGAGTGCTTTCCGGTATGATTTTTTTTCCATCCTTATCATATTGATAGGTGAAAGTAGAAGTATTTTCTAATTTCCCATCTGCTTTATAATAAAGCATTTCTATGCAGTCTCCATGTTCATTATTCACATATTCATATCTTCTGTTATATGGTTGCATTCTTTTTTCGGTCCATTCGCTAATATCTTCAATCTTAAAACCCCTTTCATCATATTTCATATAACTCTGATGTTCAATACTTCCATCACCCTTGTATTTAATATATGAAAGCATATTTCCCTGTTCGTTATAAGTGTATATGGTTTTACTACTAATGTTTTCATCTCCATTATACGAAATACTTTCAAGTATTTTTCCATCATCATTATACTTGTCCATTGTTTTGCTTGATATACTACCATCTGCTTTACGAACTACATATTCAAGCAGATTTCCTTTGCTATTGTAGATCATTGTTGTCTTTTGTCTTAAACTTCCATCCAAAAGATAATTGATAGATTCTGTTTGAAGTCCTTTATCGTTATAAAAATTAAGGTTATATTCACCTTTACCAAATATCTGCTCCTGGGTTTTAGCACCCTTATCATTGTATGTTTTGATAAAGTTAGTTTTGGAATAGATAGAATCAATTTCTATTTTTCCCTGAATAATCGTGCAATGTATTTTATGTGCTTTGTAACAGGTATGCATCAGCTGTTTTACCTGTCCTTTTAGACCAGCTTTTTCTACATCGCTTTGTTCTTTTTCAACTTTTGTTGTGTATGCTAATATTGCTTTTCTAACCTTTTCTTTTGAGTTTTTCATAAGAGTATTTTTTAGTGTGATTAAATTATTGTATTAATAAATTTTATTTTTTAATTATAGGTATAACGAAAAATAAAATCGAATATTGTATTATTTAAAAATATTTTAATCAAAAGTTACATTACAAAAAAATATAATGCTGATATAAAAGTAAAAATTATTATACTATTAAAAAAATAAAACCCTCCGATTTTACTCAAGAGGGTTTTAACCAACCAATAACTAAACACAAAAACTTAACTAAAATTTAAAATTCAATTAATCATGACAAAGATTCCACTTATTACATAACAAATTTTATGCCAAAAAAGCATGAATTAAATTTATTTTGGAAGATTAATTTTTGTTGGCTAAAATAAATATACAATAACATTGTTTACCATTTTGAAAACAATATTTGAATTTCATTCAAAAAGAAAACTGTATTTTTTAATATTAAAGGTTTATCATTGTTTCATGTTTTTTATAAACTTACCAACATAATTATAATGCCAATACCAGTCATCAGTTCCATAAACAATATTTTTTTCTATATCAACTATTTTTATGGAGAAACGTTGTTTAATTACTTCCTCATCTTTTACATTATTTTCATATATAATATAGTTTTCGAAAATGGAATGTATAATCAGTCTGTATTTAAATCCTTTATCCAAAAAATACTGTTTGTTTTGTGCATAGTATTCATTTGTAAATGATTGAAATTTATAAGGATAAGCTTCTTTCATTTCTGTTATTAATTTTTTATTAATACCATCATATTTTAATGCCATAAATCCAACATCATATTTTATATCATCAGGTCCTATTTCAATAAAATACAATGATTTGACTGAAAGATCTGAGGGATATTTCGATTTTTTATTCATTTTCTGGCCAAGTACATCTTCTATATAAACAATTGAACTTTCAAGGTTTTTGTCTTTGGTTTTTAACTCTTCAGTAGATTGAGTGGGGTTTTGAGCCTTAACTAAATTGTTTGCATATAAGAGCGAAACGGTCAAGGATAAGATTAATAAATATTTCATAATTTTTTTTTGTTTATTTAATTTCTTTTCTATTATTCATTTCTTTTTTGGCAAGTTCAATAACAATATCCGGTAGATGTGTTTTTCCTTGAATAATGGCATTTATTTCAATATTAGTCTTGTTTTTAAGAATCAATTCCCAATCATAGCTTTTTAATACCTGATTCTTGTAAAAGTCTCCAATTTTAATTGTTTTATTGAAGAAGTAACGATGTTGCAGATATTTAATTAGAGTTGTTATGATTAGGATAGTATTGTATAATATGAAAACATATAAAATAAATAATGAGTAATTACTCAATAGAATTATTCCACCAATAATATTCAATATTAAGAAAAAAAATAATTGTCTATAAATGGAAATTGAAAACTGAATTATATGTGATCCCTCTAATTTGCCTGGTAAAAAGGTTATATTCATATTTCCAATACCTTGCCATAAATTTCCTGAAGAAATAAATTTATACAAATAGTTAAATTCAAAAAAATCATTAATAAGATCAAGCTTATTCTCATATTTGAATATTTTATGATAACAATTTGTTCTTATAAAGTTATTTTCAAAAGCACTCAGAATTTCTTCTTGATTAAAACCAAAACACTCTTTTTTAAATATGTATTGATTTAAAAATCTCATAATAGTATTTCTTAATATTATATTTTATTAGCCAATATTTGCATTTCCTTGTAACTTGCTATTCTTTTATCACAGCAATACAACAGATATTTTCTAGCTTTATGTAGTTTTATTATTGCATAATACAACAAATTTCATTCAAATTTGTTGTAAATAATATATTATCACCCAAAGTTTACAATAATATTCCACCCATCCAAACAATTATTTAAAAAATTATGATTTATAGAAAATTTTAAAACAATTAATAAATAAGAAAAAGTAAAAAACAAAAAAAAACACCTCCCATTTCCATTCAAAAAATCAAACCCTTTCCAAAAAAAAGGAGTTCTTTTAGAAATCCCATTTATAATAAAAATGAATATTACCCTCAACAATCGTGCAAAACAGGGTGTAATGCCATTGCTTTTGACTTGTTTATAAGACGATTTGATAAATCTGCTATTGCATTTATATAGTATATTTTGGACATTTATAATAGGTAAAGCATTGTAATTTTTGTTTAACAGGCGAACTGCATTTTATAAAATGCTAAACGCTTAATAAAAGTACAGTAGCTCCTTGTTTTAATATTTATTACACTATATATCGTATTTGCATGCATCAGAACCTTTCTTTGCCTTGCCATTCGGCTTTTTTAAAAAATACAAATAAATACAGATAAAATGCTGTTTAATC
>DYDE01000128.1:0-13248 GCA_020718065.1 Marinifilum sp.
GAAAAGTTTTATGAAGCCCCAGAAATGTTTTTTCTTCCCCGAGAAAAGTTTTTTGGAGTCCGAGAAAAGTTTTTTCTCTCTTGAGAAAAGTTTTATGAAGCCCCAGAAATGTTTTTTCTTCCCCGAGAAAAGATTTTTGGAGTCCGAGAAAAGTTTTTTCTCTCTTGAGAAAAGTTTTATGAAGCTCCGGAAAAGTTTTTTCTCCCTTGATAAAAGTCTTATTGTCTCTGAGAAATATCATATAAGCCTTTAACAAATTGAAAACTCAAATAATAAATTACTTTTTAGTTTCTATCAATCCTCCTTTTGAAGAGATGATGCATTTTTAGATAATTTACGATCTTTCCATATAAGACCTTATACTATTTTTAGATGATATTTTAAATCAAATAATGGTTCTTTGCATATTTTCTCTATACTTCTCTCTTTTTTGATAAGAAATTTTTTTTTCAATTCAGCTTATCAGCAATCAATAGATTCTTTTCAATGATTTATTGAAAAACGCTACGTGGTTTTGCTAATTATTCTTAAGTTTGATGTATTGAAATTAAGTATATTTTTATCATTTAAAATCAAAAAGTAAATAATTATGAAAAGACATTACCATTTTCTATTTACAATTTTAATCCTTCTATTTTGCAATACCACATATTCTCAAAATATTACTGCCTTTCCTGTCGATACAATTATAAAAACACATGATTTAAATACCCAACAATGGCATGTTTGGGATAGTATCAGCAACTATTGGCTAAAGAACGAGTACACTGCTTGTCTGAAAAAAAATAATCTTAAGTTAAGTTGTGGACACTGCGAAAGTATTTATTTGGTTGTAAACCTATATATCAACAACGATGGCAAGCTTAGTAAATACGATATAGTAAAAGACAAAGTATGTGGCTCCAAAGCAACTACCAAGCTAAAAAATTGTTTCTTAAATTACTTCAACACCATTGTTTTTCCCCCACCATTGCGAAACATAAATATACAAGCACACCTTGGCAATGGTCTTAAATGTTGAAGATATATTACTTCTAACTTGTTGCCTTTGCTTTATTATATTGCCACTTTCACCGATTTTTTTTATATTTGCACAATAAATAATTATATATGAGTATAAAACAGTTTTCTATTTCAATTATCATTATACTGTTTGTCTTTAAAGGATTTTCGCAGAACCTTTCTCCACAAAAACAAACACAAGTTGATCAGTACAAAGAAATGATAACTAAGTACAAAGCAGAAGGCAATAAAAGTGAAGCTGCAAATTATCTCAATAAAATTGCTTATATATATTGGGAAAACGGCATTTCTAAGTCTGCAATAGATTATTTTAATCAATCATTAGAAATCTATTTGGGTATTGGAAACAAAGATGCAAGCAAATCTATTTATCTCAACCTTGGGAAGATTTATTCCGATATGAATCAATTAGAGAATGCATTGACAAATTACCAAAAAGGTCTTAAGATTAGCAGAACTCATAAGAAGAGTACCGAAATTGCTTCCTGTCTTATTAGTATTGCCAACATTCAAACATCCTTAAAGAAATACAACGATGCCATTACCAGTCTTGAAGAAGCTATGAATGTTTCTAAAGAGATCAACAACGAAAAAAACTTACGTAATTGTTATCTCAAATTGTCTGAGAATTACAAAAATGCAGGTAATAAGCAAAAATCAGACGAATACATGGTATTGTATTCATCCTTTGATAAAAACGTTCAAAATATTGAACTAAAAAAAATTCAGGAACAGAAAGACAACCAGCTAAATCAGTTATATAACAAAACTACCCAGATTGAAGAAGAGAAAAAACTCACCGAATCGCAACTTAAAACTACTGTTTCTTCTTTAAAAGAATTCGAAACCCTTTCAATTGAGCAAAAGAAACAAATATATATGCTCAATATAGAAAAGCAACTGAATGAAATGAAAAAAAAGGAAATTGAAGACAAGCTTCGCCAAACCCGTATGTTTATTTTTTCTATTATTGCTTTTGCAATTTTAGTTATATTGGTTGCAATTATCAGTTTTAGAGCCTATAAACAAAAAAAGAAAACAAATATTGTGCTCGAATCGCAGAACAAAGAGATACTGCTTCAAAAAGATAAGATTGAAAATCAAAATCTTAAAATTACCGATAGTATCACTTACGCACAACGTATTCAGCAATCTTTTCTTTCGAGCGAAGAAAGCTTACAAAAACATATCCCCGAATCATTTATTGTTTTTAAACCTCGCGATATTGTTAGTGGAGATTTCTATTGGTTTATCGAAACCGGAAAAAAATCTCCTTTTAAAAAGTTTCATAACAACGAAACGATAGAAGATGATAAATTAATTATTTCTGCTGTAGATTGTACCGGACATGGTGTTCCTGGAGCAATTATGTCCATGATTGGGTATAACCAGTTAAATGCTATTGCTTTTAGAGGTGTTATTGAAACTAATGAGATGCTGAATGAACTCCATAAAGGTATTCGTTCGGCTCTTAGACAATATAAAAACGATAACAGAGATGGAATGGATATGGCAATATGTGCTTATAATAAAGAACAAAACATCCTCGATTTTTCCGGAGCTAAAAACCCTTTGATATATATTAAAAATAATGAAGTTAACATTATTAAAGGAGATCGATTTCCTATTGGTGGTATTCAAAAAGAACCAGAAAGATTGTTTACAAAACATACTTTAAAAATAGATCAGCCTACTGATTTCTATATTTTTTCTGATGGTTTTATTGATCAATTTGGGGGAGAGCAGGGCGAAAAATACGGCATAAAGAGATTTGCCGATTTATTGCTTAAAATAAATTCTGAAAGCATCGAAAAAAAGAAATCAATACTTGAAGAAACATTTATAGAATGGCAAGGAAACAATTATACCCAAACAGACGACCAGCTTTTGATGGGTTTCAAAATAAATCCTGCATAAAAGCTTTCCTGAAAAGAGTAGACAAGTGAACGGGTGGACGAGTTAACAAGTTGACGGGTGGACAAGTGGACGGGTTGGCAAACAATTAACAATTATCAATTAGAAATGAACAATTTTAGACGCTTAAAATAAAAATAAATTTGTTTTTTATAAAAAACATTTTACATTTGCAATTGTATTATGTTTATCGAAATATTTGCAAACAACCAAGACGCAAAATACAATAAATGCACCTACGTTTATTAAACAAAAATAAGACATACTTTACTACAGATTTTAGCATAGGCCCTGAAACGATTGATTCTGTAGGGGGGGGTAATTCTTTATCTTCCGGGCAAATTCATTTGCCAAGCTTATTATTCATTTTTTTATTTACACGTTGTTTTCGAAGCCGAAAACTGGTTAACCTATTTTGTTGTGGGTATGGTTTGTGCTGATGATAAGGTATTGAAATCTGATAGGTTTTTGAAACCTTTCAGTTGTGATATTCTCTGCTCGGTGGGGAAAGTGTCTTGCTTGAGAAAAAATGTGTCATGTTTGGTCGGGAGGTTCGTTTGCTTGAGCAGGAGATTCGTTTGCTTGACAAAAAAAGTCTCATGTTTGGTCGGGAGGTTCGTTTGCTTGAGCAGGAGATTCGTTTGCTTGACAAAAAAAGTCTCATGTTTGGTCGGGAGGTTCGTTTGCTTGAGCAGGAGATTCGTTTGCTTGACAAAAAAAGTCTCATGTTTGGTCGGGAGGTTCGTTTGCTTGAGCAGGAGATTCATTTGCTTGACAAAAAAAGTGTACAATGTGCAATTAACAATTAGAAATGAACAATTAACAATTATAGACGCTGATTGATTATGATAATTATGAAAAAACACTGGTTTAAAGTAAACAAGTTGACAAGTAAACAATTTGACAAGTAAACTCGTTTACCTGTTTCCTCTTTAAAATCATAAATATCTGCGTTAATCTGCGACCCAAAAAATATAAAATGAACCAAATTATTAACTTAAAAATTAAACATTATGACTGACGAAAGTATTTATTTTATGGAATCGGAAAAGCGTATAGCGGATCTGAAAAATACGCCAGCATATCTGGCTGAAATTAATGCTACTCCGGCATGTTTGGATCTATTTACGAGGTTAGGTCAATTTTTAACTACTGCGTTGGAATATCAACTGAAGTTGAATAAATCGCCCAAAGCATTTACGGTAGCAGGTGCAGAGGTAAAGGAAGTTGCTGCTACAGATTTTAGTATCACTGCTTCGGTGATGAGTGCTTATGGGGAAAAAATTGATAATTCGGATTTGAAAGGTTTGACGGCATATACTTATACGAGACTATACAGGGGAAAGGTATTGGATCAATTGAATGATTGTAAGTATATATTGGGATTAATCGCTACTCATGCTGCTGGTCTTGCTGATTATAAGATAGATGCTAAGTATATTACTGGCTTGCAGGGTTTGGTAGCGCAACTGGAACAGATAAGCAAGCTTCCACAAGATATTATAAAGCAGCATGCGATTGATCATACTATGTATGAAGATCATGAGAAATTGACAAAGAAATTTTTTGATAAGGAGATGGATCCGTTTATGGAAATATATAGGAAAGCTTATATGGAGTTTTATCTTGCTTATGTGGCAGCCCGCAAAGTAAGACACCACCACATGAAACGGAAGGCAATATTGCCGGATGTTGAAACAACGACTGGAATATTAGAATTGCTGGTGCTTGACAAGGTGAGCATGGAACCGCTTGCGGGTGTGAATTTTATGGTGATGGCTCTCAATTTATCGGAATCTACGGATGGGGACGGGGAAACTTATAATGATAATATTGCTCCGGGCAGTTATACCGGAATTTTACATAATGATGGTTATAAATCGATTAGTTTTGATTTTGTTATAAAGGCCGGGGAGACAAGTTCGTTGCAGTTTTTGATGGAGGGGGAAAGCAATTAACAATGTGCAATTAGCAATTAACAATTAGCAATGTGCAATGAACAATTAAAAATTAGCAATGTGTAATTAGCAATTAGTAATTAACAATGTGCAATTAGTAATTAACAATTATCGGGTAAAATTAATAAAATAAAAGATATTGAAGACTTTGCAGGTTTTATGAACTAATAGTACTTACGATTAGTGGACTTGTAAAAAAAGCGATAGCCGAAAAGCTTAAATAGAGTAGGCACAAAAATAAATAAATAATATTATGAAAAGTAAATTGAAATTGGCTTTTTTGCATGATGAAAAATTAAACAAAGAAGAAAAAACAAAAATTTTAGGTGGTATTGCTAATTGTTCATCTGATTGTGCAAGTAGTTGCTCTAATCAGGGCTATCCCACACAACCTTGTAATGATATTGCAGTATCAAGACATATTTCAAATAGAGTAGAAATAGGTGGTGCATGGGCTCCTTGTGTACCAGGATTTGTTTATTAATCAGCTTATTATATTTAAGGATTGCATAAATTTGTCTTTCCAACTATATTGAGTATTATTTTGGTGAAGAATCTATCAAAATATTTAGATTCTTCACTTTTTTTAATTAACCATGCGTTAATTCTTCAGAGTTTTTTTTATTTAAAAATATGGATTTAGAATTTTTATATGAAAAATATTGGATATTGCATAAAAACAGAAAATGATAATTATTATTATTATAGTGCATACATGAACGAAACTATTTTAATAAATAATTTTCTTTTTTTAATCATACAAGAGTTCTTGAAAAGCAAAATTGGCTTTAATCAAATTAAAGTCCTTAATAAAATAAGTAAAACAAAAAAAATCAAACCTAAAGAGTTTAAATATTATTTTGATAAATTTCTATTTCTTAATAAATTGGGGTATTTTAAAAAAGTTGATATAGCGAAACATATAAGTGGCAGACATAATAATAATGAAATAAAAAGATCATTGGCAAATACAGAAATGCTGACATTTGAAGTAACAGAAAATTGCAATTTAACTTGCAATTATTGTGGTTATGGTAAGTTATATAATAATAATGAAAATAGAGAAAAAGGTAATTTAAATGAAAAAACTGCTTATTTAATGATTGACTATATATTTGGATTATGGAATTCTAAATCTAACATGGATTTAAATTGTAAAAAATATATTGCATTTTATGGTGGAGAACCTTTATTAAATATTGATCTTATAAAAAAAGTTTTGTCATATATAGAAAACAATTATAATTTAAAATTTAGTTTAACTCCCATGATGACCACTAATGGAATATTGGTTAATAAATATATGGACTTTTTAGTAAAAAATAATTTTCAATTGACAATAAGTTTAGATGGAGATAAAAACAATAATGGACACAGACTATATCATAATGGCAAATCTTCATTTGAAAAAGTCTTTTCGAACATTATTTTATTAAAAAATAAATACCCTTCTTATTTTAAAAATAATGTAAAATTTAATTCTGTTTTACACAACAAAAATTCCGTATCTGACATTTATAATTTTTTTTATTCTAATTTTGAAACCCAAGCAGGAATAAGTGAAATAGCAGCTTATAATTTAAATATAGAAAACCAATCTTTATTTTGGGAAACATATAAAAACTCCTATCAAAGTTTTAATGAAGCTGTAAAATGCATACCACAACATGCAAGTGATTTAATGTTTTTTTTGCAGAATCCATCTAATTTGGTTCTTAAAGATTTCTGTACATATTTTAGTAATATTTATTATAAAAATTACAGCGATTTATTTAAAAAGAAAAGAAAAATAGTTTATAAACCAACTGGTACATGCATGCCTTTTGAAAAAAAAATATTTGTAGCTGCAAATGGAGATATATATCCATGCGAAAAAATACCTTTTGTACATCCTTTAGGAAATATTTCTAATAATAAAGTGAATATTGATTTTAAAATTATTGCCAAAAAACTTAATGGTTATTTTGAAAAGATAATAAAACAATGTCATAATTGTTCTCTTTATAGAGGTTGTCAAGAATGTTTGTTTAATTTAGACGATTTCAAATGCCATAGAGTTGCAAACATTAATAGTGTAAAAAACTTTTTTAGTAGTTGTATTACTAACATTGAAAATAATCCTGAGAATTTTATTAAAATTATTGGTCCTACTAATTATGAATAGAAAATTTTGGTTTTACATTGAACCTTTTGTTTATATTTCTATGGTAAATGACAATGTGTTATTTTATAATACATTGAATAAGAAACATATTCTTTTTAATAAGGATAACAATTTCTTCAATTTTATTCAATTAATTGAACTCAAAAAAAATTATGTTTTAGAGATTGATTTGTCTTCAAATATTAGAAGTTTTATTAAAAAAATAAAAAAATACTATATGGGAGATATTATTCCAGTTGAAGAAAGTATAAAAAAGCCTTTT
Source organism: Marinifilum sp. (assembly GCA_020718065.1). Classification (GTDB taxonomy): domain Bacteria; phylum Bacteroidota; class Bacteroidia; order Bacteroidales; family CG2-30-32-10; genus CG2-30-32-10. The sequence continues at coordinate 7,322 of DYDE01000128.1, forward strand.
CAATTTAAACCCATCTATAAAATTTCTTATGTTGATTATCATGATCATGAAAGTAATACATATGTTAAAAATAGTAATAATACTATAGCTAATATAAGAGAGATGACATTTTATATTAATACGTCATGTAGTCAAAGATGTCATTTTTGCGAAAAAGCCAATAAGCAATTTAATACTTGTTATAGTAATAACCATAATAAAGAATTGGATTATACTGTTTTAAAAGAAAGCTTAATAAAAATTTCTGAAACAAATGTAAAACAAATAAATATTAATGGAGGAAATGTTACTAAATACTCTAAATTTAAGGAACTATTAACCTTTTTAGGTAAAATAAGAAAAAACATAGGAATTTGTATAAACTATTTAAATATTCAGGAATTTAAAGATTATATTTCTTATTTTAAACAAGAAGGAAAAGTTTTAAGAATTTATATACATCCTCCTTTTGATCTGCATCTTTTACATTACATTAAGAATTTATTAGTAGTATATAACATTGAACTTATATTTATTATCCAAAATGAAAAAGAATTGTCAGAATTAAACAAAATAATTGATGAGTATTCTTTTGAAGATTATACAATACAACCATTATATGATAATAATTTATCTTTTTTTAAGAAAAATGTTTTTAATACTAAAAAAGATATATTAGAAAGAAAAATAGAAATGAACGAAATATTTATTAATAATGAAATTAATGGGTTTTATTATGGAAAATTGATTGTAATGAATGACGGGCATGTTTATACTAACCCTAATACCCCAACTATTGGAAATATTATTAGTGATTCTATGCAAATAGTAATGAATAATGCACTGGAAGAAAAAGGAAGCTGGAAGAAAATTAGAAAAAACGAAGAACCCTGTAATCAGTGTGTTTATAATGTTATTTGTCCGCCAATTGGGAACTATGAGCATGTGATTGGCAGAAATAATCTATGTAAAATAAATAATACGATTAATAATAAATTTGTAAACGACTAGACAATGTAAGCGAGTTGACTAGTAAACGAGTTGAATAATTGAAAGTTGAACAAAAAAACAAATCGAATTTATAAATGTTTAATTTTTCATTTTTTAGAAGAATAGCATCAGCTAAAGATTGTGGTCCTTCATGTTTGCGAATGATCGCCAAGCATTACGGAAAACAATATTCGATTGAGAATTTAAGAATAAAATGTTCTATAAATAACAATGAAGCTAATTTGCAAGGCATAAGTGATGCGGCAGAAGTTATTGGTTTTGAAACAATGGCAGTAAAAATTAGTTTTCAAAAACTTAAGGATGAAGCCATTCTGCCTTGTATTATTCATTGGAAGCAAAACGTTTTTATAGTAGTTCATAAAATTTCAAATAAATTTGTTTATGTTTTTAACCCAACGAATAAAAAAAGAAAATATTCAATTAAAGAATTTCTTCAAAAATGGATAATTTCTTCTGTAGAAGGAGAAGAAAAAGGAATAGTATTATTATTGGAACCTACACCCAGTTTCTATACATTAAAAGATGATAGAAAATCAATAAAAACAATTCTAAAAGAAAAAATAATTTCTGTAAGAAAGGTAACGAAAAATAAAATAACTTTAATAATAACTTTTTTATCAATATTTGTTCTTTCATTATTATTAGGTATCAAAAACACAAACATTGGTTTTCTTAATTATTCTCTTTTGCTTTTATTAAATTATTTGGGGTTTTTTACAAGTTTTATTTTAAAAGGTGTTTTAAAATATAAAGAAAATAATATTATATCACAAATTTGTCATTATAGTAAGAGTTTTGATTGTGAAAAAGTTTCAAATGAAAAATTGTTTAAGATATTTAAATTTTCGGATATTGGATTGGTTTATTTCTCTACTGCTATTTCTTTGATCTTATTATCTTTATTGAATAACTATTTTATTAATCTTTTTACATATATTAGTATTTGCACCATGCCTTTTGTTTTAATATTGATTTTGATTCAGTTTTTTAAAATAAAGAAAATATGTCCTTTTTGTATGTTAGTTCATTTTATCTTAATTTTTGATTTTGTTTTTTTACTTAAATATTATATTTATCCTTCTGAATGGCTTAAAAATATAATACCTATTTATATTTTTATAACTTTATTAACCATTTTTGTTTTTCTAATAGTAGATTTTCTTTTAATAGAATATAATAAAAGAATAGGATTAACGAAAATTATAGAATTTTATGAAGATACACCAAGTTTAATTGTTGGATATTTGGATACTCAGCCTTTTAATAATTATAAAATATTACCAAATGAACTAGTATTTGGAAATAAAGAAAGTGAAAATTCTGTTTTGTTGATACTAACATTAAGTTGTAAAAGTTGTCAAATAATCATTAATAAAATCAGCAAAATATTATTAGAGAATATAAATTTTAAAATTATAATTAGATTTAGGGTTTTTGAAGAAATAGATACTTCTACCATAATTACTTTTTATCAGATGTATAAAGAAAAAGATCAAAGAACAATGGAAGTAATATTAAATTGGTATGATTTTTTATTTGCAAAAAAAAAAGATGTTTGGTTCGAATTATACAAAAAAAAAGAAGAAGACTTTGAATTAAAAAAAACAATAACTAACATTTCAATGGAAGTAAACAATATTTATGATGTGCCTTTATTGTATTATAATAATAAATATATCCATTATTATTTACGAGATTCATTTATAAATTTTTTAAAAACAATTAAAATATAAATAATTTTAATATCATTTGATATAAGCAAACTGATAAAAAGCAATGTAATTATGTGGAAATTATATAGTCGATTTGTGACACCCGAATTGACATTAGAGATACAACAAAAAACAGATTCTTAAATAAGTTTAGAATAGTAAGATTGATTTGAATAATTAAAAATGTGATAATCTTTAGAAAGATATTATGAAATAATAACAATAGCAAAGAAAATGATAAAACACTATTTTAAAATAGCTTTACGAAACATAATAAGAGATAAGGCGTTTGCAACAATTAATATTTTGGGGCTTTCTATTGGTCTTACTTGTTCCTTTTTTATGCTTATATATGTAATAAACGAACTTAGTTATGATCGTATACATGATAAACATAATCGAATATACAGGGTTTTTAATGAAAAGCCATTGATGAAAATGAATTCAGTAGAAACACCTTTGGCATTAGGTATAACCCTCAAGGAAGAATATCCTGAAATTGAAAATTTTGTAAGAATACATATCTATCCTGAAATAACAGTAAAACAAGAAAATGATTATATAAAGGAAGGAGCTATTTATTGTGTTGATAGTAGTTTTTTTAATGTGTTTTCTTTCCCTATTGTTGTAGGAGATAAAACAAACCTACTTAAAGAGCCTAATTCTGTTGTGATTTCTGAAAAAATGGCAAAAAAATACTTTGGTAGTGAAAACCCAGTTGGTAAGATGTTGTCCTTAAAAGGAGTGGATGGAAAATATGAGCTGAAAGTTAGTGGTGTGATGGCGGATATATCAAGTCGTTCAACCTGTTGGGCGGAATTTATCAGTAATATTGATGCTTTACAGAATTCGGCTAATGAACAAAAAATATCGGATGATTGGGGTATTGATTTTTTTGTCACCTATATTTTGTTAAAAGAAAACACTAACATAGTCGATTTACAAAAGAAAATACCTGATTTTGAAAAAAGACATAGCCACAAAGAAAATCCTTATAAATTTAGTTTCCAGGCATTGACAGATTCTTACCTGCATTCTGAAGAATTTATAAATTATAGGTTACCAAGAGGAGATTTTAATACTTTAAAAATATTCAGTGTTATTGCAGTATTGATATTAATTATTGCAGGTATAAATTATATTATACTATCTACTGCGCGCGCTGCCCACAGAACCAAAGAAATCGGAATGCGTAAAGTATTTGGGGCTAACAAGTCAATGCTTGTGAAACAGGTTTTGACAGAATCGGTATTGGTTACTTTTATAGCTTTGCCTTTAGCTATATTTTTTGTTAAAATATTTCTACCAAATGTAGGTAAATTGTTTGATAAAGAATTGATTTTTACCTTATCGGAAAGCGGAAATTATCTTATAGGCTTTGCAGCAATAACATTATTTATTGGTTTGTTATCGGGTAGTTATTTGTCTGTTTATCTTGCACGATTGCAACCTATTGCTATAATAAGAAACAAATCAATGAACAATAACCACAAAAATTATTTCAGAAAAGCAATGGTGTTGTTTCAGTTAATTGTTTTTATAGTATTGAGCCTTAGTACCATCATTATCTATCGCCAATTGCATTATATAAACAACAAGGATATGGGTTTTAATAAAGGTAATTTGCTTATAATTAATTGTTACGGAATAGGACTAAAATACATTTCTTATAAGAATGAAATAAAAACCAATACCAATATTATTAATGTATGTGGTGCTCAATTTTTACCACCAACAGGTAATTCCATGAGTATTGAATGCCCCAAAGCAGATGATCCTAAACAAAAAATTAAAGTTGAATTACTTTCTGCAGATTTTGACTTTGTGAAAACTTTTGAAATTAAAGTAATTGATGGGGATGATTACCCTATTAATTATATTAACAAACAAGCTAATGATTCAAATTTTATTGTTAATGAAACTTTAATTAAAGAATTAGGCATAAAAAATCCTATAAATTATGCATTGTATCCAAAAACAAGAATAAAAGGTGTAGTAAAAGATTTTAATTTTCATTCCATACATACAAAAATACCGCCGATGTTATTAGTTTCGGGAACAGATTTATTTGTAAGTCAGATTGCTGTGCGTATAAAACCGGATAATAAAAAAGAAACCATTAAATACCTCAAAAACAAATGGAAGGAATTTTCAAAAGAACCTTTTGATTATTACTTTATTGATGATATACTGGATGATATGTTTAAAAAAGAAAATAAACAAGCAAAGATTATGCGTATTTTTTCTTTCTTTGCTATATTTATTGCTATGCTGGGATTGTTTGGTCTATCAATGTTCACATCGCAACAAAGAACAAAAGAGATAGGAATAAGGAAAGTGCATGGGGCAAGTATTGGGGATATTATGCGTTTGCTTTCGAGAGAATATATTATATTGGTTGTTATTGCCAATATAATAGCTGCTCCGATTGCATACTATTTTATGAACAAGTGGCTGCAAAACTTTGCTTATCACACAAATATTGAATGGTGGTTGTTTGGGTTGGTATTCTTGCTATCTTTGGTTATTGTTTTGTTGACGGTGAGTTGGCAGGCATATAGGGCGGCGAAGACGAATCCGGTGGTAACTCTGAAATATGAGTAAATCAATTAACAATTATCAATGTGCAATTAACAATTAACAATTAATAATGTGCAATTAACAATTTTAGACGCTGATTTGTTATGATAATTATGAAAAAACACTGATTTAAAATCATAAATAAAAGCGTACTTAAATAAAAAATAAAAACAGATGATAAAAACAGAAAACCTAAGCAAATTGTTTTTGACAGAGGAGGTTGAAACTACAGCTCTCGACTTGTTGAATATTGAAATAACAAAAGGTGAATTTGTTGCAATAATGGGACCTTCGGGTTGTGGCAAATCTACTTTATTGAATATTTTGGGATTGCTGGATAATCCGAGCAATGGTAAATTCTTTTTTATAGATAATGAAATATCGAAACTGAGCGAAAAGAAAAGGGCTGCTTTAAGAAAATCAAATATCGGTTTTGTATTTCAGAACTTCAACCTGATTGATGAGTTGAATGTATTTGAAAACATTGAATTGCCTTTGTTGTATCTCGGTATTTCGGCTTCGGAAAGAAAAAAGAAAGTCAATGAAGCCATGGAAAGAATGGGTATAACACATCGCAGTAAACATTATCCGCAACAGCTTTCCGGTGGCCAACAGCAAAGAGTTGCAGTTGCAAGGGCAGTAGTT
>DYDE01000128.1:13255-13623 GCA_020718065.1 Marinifilum sp.
CTCAATTGATACTGGCAGATGAACCTACCGGTAACCTTGACTCCAAAAATGGGGAAGAGGTAATGGGTTTATTAAAACAACTGAATGAGGAGGGAACCACCATTGTAATGGTTACTCACTCGGAAAAGGATGCAAAATACAGCAAACGTATTATAAAATTGCTTGACGGGAAAGTTGTGGCTTAATTTTTTTAATAAAGTAAAACAATTTGAGAATAAATTAAGTATAAGTAAAACTCATGTCTTATATGTTTAATTATTAAAATTTTTTAAGGTCAAAGAATACAAATATGGGAATGGACAGGATCATAGAAAAGAAAAGATGGACCAGGAAAAAACTGATCATTATTGGTGCTGCTTCCTTATTTC
>DYDE01000016.1 GCA_020718065.1 Marinifilum sp.
TGATAATTTGTGAAATCTGTGGCAAAGAAATAACAACAACAAAATGCTTAAGCACAGCCCGAGGCAGAGCCTCGAGGAATTCATTGATTAAAACTTCCTATTTGAATAAAAAACATTACAATTCTTTATATTGAAGTTTTGATCAACTTTAGGCATTTTAGACAATCCATATTATAGGCAATTAAGCACCCTTATTCTTTCTTTCGATGAGTTAAAATATAAATAATGGGCAAAATTCCAATTGTATTTATAATTGCAATACAAATAAACCAAGCCAAATGATTATTTCTTGCAGATTTCCATAATGCTATAATTTTCCATACAGATTCCCATAAAGCTAAAATAATAATAACCGGAATAATCCAGGCTATCATTGATAATTGTTGACATTCCATAATGTTTGAGTTTTAGATTGTGAATAATTGTTTTTATTATTAAGGATTTTAAAATATTAATAACAAAAATAATATTTTTTACTGTTAATACAAATCCCCTATTATAAATTAATATCACAAAAGAAAACATTCCATTTAATCATAACAAGAAAGCAATTTGCTTTCAGCTCCAAAATGAAGTATCTTTATACTATTATTCATATTACAATTAAAATGAACAGTATAAAAAACAGATACCTTATTTTCTTTTTATTTATTGGAGTAAACACTTTTGCTTTTGCACAACAAGTGGCAACTTTAGATAATTTTACTGTTTATGAAAGAAATGGGAAAGTATATTTAAACTGGGTAATTTCTGCAGGCAGTACATGCAATGGCATAAAAATTTTACGTTCATCAGACACCATCAACTTTACAGAAACAGGTTTTATAGTTGGAGTTTGTGGCAATATCACAACCCCACAACCTTATGACTTTGTAGATGAAAATCCAATTATAAACTCCCTAAACTATTATAAATTAGAACTTGGAGAAAATGGCAGGTCTGGTATTATTTCCATCGAAGTAATTGATATTGGCACTAATAATTACCAGTTAAGACCCAATCCCATTGTTTCAAAAGCAAAGCTATACTTCAACAATCCACAAAAGGAATTACTGAAATTATCCATTTACCATATTAATGGAAAAGAAGTTTCAACACTAACAACCCGTGAAAGATATTTTGATATAAATGCCGAAAACCTAAATTCAGGCATTTATCTTTTTGCAATTATATCTGCAAAAGAAGATATTCTTATAAAAGGAAAACTTATTGTTGCACACTAATTCCTATCTTTTTATTTCCACTGGCTTGTCTATTTTTACCAGCTTGTAGGATGGAATTGTAAACGTATAATTTGGCTCAATATAATACAACTCATTATTAAAATTCACATAGTTGGTTTTTGCATCAAGTTTTATAACGTTATTAAACTCTTTCTTTTTTATTATTCCAAGTTTTGCATTTATAATTAAGGTATCATTTGAAAATTTATAATCAAACGATTTCAGGTATTTTGCAGTACTCAATACCTCCACTTTTATTGAATCCTTCTTATATAGATTTAAAAAGAATTCATCATATTTCTCCATTTGACCAAAAGAGGCAGATGTAATGGCTAGTAATACTGCAAAAATAAAAATTCTCATACTTAAAACAAATTCAGATAAATTATTCTTTAATAAACTTTTTGATTGAAATACAATCATTGCTGAATATTTTCACAAAATAAACACCGCAGGCAAAATTAGTAATATTTATTTTTATTTTACAATCATCTATTTTTTTTGTAAACAATTGTTGTCCATTTATATTAAATATTGATACAATGCCACTTTCAAACAACCTTGTTGATTCTATAGTTAATTGCTCATTGGCAGGATTTGGATAAATATTGAAAGAAAGGTATGAATCAAAAGTATTTATTCCTGTTATCTCAGAAAGTGGACGTTTCCAAACACCACCAGCATCAATTCCTGCATAAAGATTTGCACCTGAAACACACAAAGATAGAACAGGAGAGCCAACCAAACCTGTCGTTACAGATATCCAATTACCTCCATAATTATTACTTGCAAATATTTCTCCATTTCCTGTTCCAATGAAAACATTGTTCCCATAAACACACATACAACGGATATTTGATTGAGAAGGTAACCCATTAGAAGATGCACTCCAGTTATTACCATTGTTTGTTGAAACAAAAACACCATCTGCATTCGTTCCGGCAAATAAATATCCATTTAATATCTGTATAGAAGTAATCCATGTCGAATTGAGACCATTGTTTATGGCAGACCAGTTTGAGCCATAATTTGTTGACATATATATACCATAATCAGCAGTACCTGCATATACATTGGTTCCATCCGATGCAAGAGAAAGTATGTTATTACTAATAAGACCCGTATTAACGGCCAACCAGCTAGTCCCATTATTTGTTGAGACGAATACACCCATTTCGCCACTACCTGCAAATATCCTGCTTCCACAAAAGGTAAAAGATTGTATCCAATTACTTGTAACCCCTGTATTAGCAGCAATAAAAGAAGAACCACTGTTTGTAGATTTAAAAATTCCTAAAAGATCTGTTCCGGCAATTACCAGTGATCCATTTGCGATTACCGACCTAATTTCAACAGTTCCTATTGTAGTTCCTTTTGTCCAGTTACCACCGTCATTGGTTGAAGTGAAATAATTTGAACCATGTGAGCCAGCATTTAAAGTAGAGTTACTTAGAGCTAAAGAACCAATTCCTGTCTTGAATGTATTACTATTATTGCATAATATCCAATTAGCTCCTTCATTGGTGCTTTTATAAATGTGTCCACTGCTCACTCCAGCATATAATACTGAGTTACTGGCTCCCAATGCCCAAAGATCAGTTTCACTTAAACCAGTATTAACGGTTATCCAATTAATTCCGTTATCAGTAGATTTATATACACCATTTCCATATGAACCAGCATAAAGATTTCCATTCAAATTGGTAAAAGCCTTAATTGAAGGCAAATTAGTCACTGTCAATGTCCACGAATTTCCACTATTTGTTGAAACAAAAACTCCGGAACTCATAGTACTAGCGTAAAGTTTACCTGAAAAATACGTCATCGTCATAATATTGGATTCAGAAATTCCACTTCCAGATAAAACCCAATTATTCCCCATATCGGTTGATTTATATAATCCATAACCATATGTTCCAGCAAAAATATTTGTACCATCAGTCTCAAGCCAGTAGATATTTTTAGAATTAATCCCATTGCTTGTTGATTCCCAATTAGAACCATTGTCAGTAGAACGGAATACACCACGAAGATAAGTACCTGCAAACAATACGTTATTACAAGCTACTATGGTTTTAACATATTTACCATTTAAACTAGTTCCAACTGATTCCCAGTTGATACCAGCATTGGTTGTTCTAAAAACATTCTCATCTGTTGAGATAAAAATATAACTTCCAATTCTTGCAAATGATTTTGTATCACAGCTCTTCAACCCGTTATTACAAAAATTCCAGGAAGTACCATTGTTATCACTAACAAGTACACCTCCTCCGGTAGCAGCATAAACAGATGCTCCATCATAAATGAAGTTTCTTACATATCCACCTATTGGTCCATTTGTAGGTTGCCATTGTGCATTTAAATTATTGAAAAATAGCAATAATAAAATTGCAATTATATTTGTTCTTTTAATCATTTCTCCAATTTTTATAAGGATTTATAGATAAAAAGGAATTGTAAAATCTTTCATCATTTGTAACATCTTGTCCCACCCAATCAGGCAGCTCATATTTTTCATTTTCATTTTTCAATTCAATTTCAGCAATGATCAAACCTAAATTGTCTTCTAAAAATTCATCAACTTCCCAAAGCTTATTTTTATATGTTATTTTATATCTAACTTTTGCGATAACAGATTTAGTGAAATTATCCAGTAACTGAATCGCATCTTTTTGAGGAATTTCATATTCAAATTCAGTTCGAGATATTCCAATTGAATGTCCTTTAATTGTTATATATCCATGGGTGTCTGTAACTCTTACTCGAATAGTTTTGTCAGGTTCCGTCAACAAATAACCCTGACGGTAAAAGTGTTTTTCAGGCTTACTTACCTTATTCCACTTTTCTTTGTTCACCAAATATTTGCGTTCTATTTCAATACCCATATTATTTATGTTTAGTACTTAGTAAAAATGCCACAAATTATGAGATTAAAATTGTTGTATTAAAATCATTAAATCTGTGGCAATTCTTAGTTTGTTTTAGTCAGCAAATTATTATAAATTTTTCAGTGCCTGTGCATAATCTGGTTCATTCACAATATCAGGAACCTGTTCAGTATAAATTATTTTGCCTTCTTCATTCAGTATGATAACTACCCTTGAGTGTAAATTTTGTAATGGGCCATCTATTATTTCCAAACCATAGTTTTTCCCAAATGCTCCACTTGCAAAATCTGATAAAGTAATTACATTTGCCAAACCTTCGGCACCACAAAATCTTGCCTGAGCAAAAGGAAGGTCACGAGAAATACATAATACTTTGGTGTTCTTTAATTCTCCTGCTGCCTTATTAAAATATCTTACTGAAGCAGCACAAGTTCCTGTATCGAGACTTGGGAAAATATTTAATACTACTCTCGAACCTTTAAAATCGTTGAGAGATGCTTTTGATAAATCTGCTTTTACGAGTGAAAAATCTTTTGCTTTTTCACCCACTTTTGGTAATTCTCCAATGGTATTGATTGGATTTCCTTTTAATGTTATTTTTGCCATAATGTGTTTAATATTTAAGGTTAAAAAAATTAAATTAATTAAACTTCTATACAATAGATAGAATGTTTTCTACAAATTTAATGCTTTTTGAAAAGCAAGCCTTAAAAATTTAATTAGTTTTTGCAAGAAAACTCAGTGTCAGATAAGAAAAACTCAAGAATGAGACTTTCGCAGTTTTGAAAATCAAGGAGTTTACTTGGGTAAACGACTGTTTTCAAAACAAGAATAACGAAATTATTGGCGTTTTATTGCTGACACTAATTAACAACAGTAAGCAACTCTCTTAATCTAATGTCTTTTGACGAAGCACCAATCATCAACCTAAATTCACCTGCTTCCACAACCCATTGCATTTTATCGTTCAACATTTGTAGTGTGGCTGGAGTGATGAGAAAAGAAACATCCTTTTGTTCCCCAGCTTTTAAGTGTATCCTTTGAAACCCTTTTAGCTCTTTTACTGGACGAACAACAGAAGAAAGCAAATCTCTGATATATAACTGTACTACCTCATCTCCTTCGACAGCTCCAGTGTTTTTAATTTTACAATGTACACAAATAGAATCTCCTTTTGATATTGGATTTTTATCAAAGGTCATATCGCTGTATTCAAAGTTAGTATAACTCAATCCAAAACCAAAAGGGAACATAGCTTGTCCGCTTAAGTTCAAATAATCATCATTTCGTCCTGTTGGTTTATGATTATATACCAATGGAACTTGACTCACATCCATAGGAAAGGTTATTGGAAGTCTTCCGGCAGGATTATAATCTCCGAATAATACATCAGCAACAGCATTTCCTCCTTCTTCTCCAGGATACCAAACATCAATAATTCCTTCTACATTGTTTATCCATTTGGTCATGGTAATGGCACTGCCACCTACTAAAACTACAATAACAGGTTTGCCAGTTGCTGCAATACTGTTTATCATTTCCTCCTGATGACCTGGTAAATTGAGATATGCCCTGTCTAACGATTCACCCTCATCAATACCAACCACCACAATTGCTACATCTGACTTTTTGCTTAGTTCCACAGCATTATCGATTTTCTTTTGCCAGTTGTCATCTACTCCGCAATTCCAAATTAATTTAAAACTGGCATTGCCTGAAGATTCGCAAAATTCTATGATTATATCATATTCTTTGTCTTTTTCGAAGTAATAATCCACAAGAATAGTACTGTAAGTTTGGCCTTTCCAATTGTCAATTATCAATTTACCATTTAGATAGAGACGATATCCGTCATTACCATCTAATCCTATCTTGAATTTTCCAGTTGCAGGAGACTTAATTTTACCAGTCCATTTGACAGAATAAAAATCATTGTTTATGTCAGGATGAGGAGAATATAGTGTCCAATGAAAATTGATCTCTTTATCAATTCTGCTTAAAACAGCTTTACCACTTAAGGTAATATTGTTGAAATATTCACCCAATAAACCATTCTCATTCTTACCATCTTTCATGCATGACAAATTGGAAGAAGGAACACACACCCATTCAACTGTCTGACGGCCGCAACCAGATGCATAATAAACATTTGCTGATTTAATAAATTTATTTTTAATACCATCCAGTATATTCACTTTCCCATTACCAGGACCACTATAACCTCCCAGCCTTGCTTCAATTGCATCTGTTCCTATTACAGCAATTGTTTTAAGATTTTTGCTTAAGGGCAATATATTATTTTGGTTTTTCAATAAAACAATTGATTTGAGGGCTGCTTCCTTTGCCAATAATTTAAATTCAGGATTCCCATTCCATTTATTCACAGCTGTTTCATCTACATAAGGATTTTCGAACAAGCCCAATTGAAATTTAATACGTAATATTCTTGCAACTGCTTCATTAATTATATTTGTATCAATTCTACCATCTAAGAATGGAGGTATAAATAGTTTATAATGCTCATAATCTGTTTGAAATACAACATCAAGTCCATTGTTAATAGCATTAGCAGAAGCATCAGGATAATCTTTTGCAGTAAAGTGCAATACATTTGCACCTCCCACAGCGCATGCATCAGAAATAACAAATCCTTTGAATTTTTTTTGTTGTTTAAGTTTAACATTTAACAACCAACTATTCGCGGTGCAAGGGCTTCCATCCAAAGAATTATAGGAAGTCATCACTGAACGCGAACCTCCTCTTTCGAAACAAGCCCAAAATGGAGGTAAATAGATTTCTTCTAACAATCGTTCATTAATATCTATAGGATAACTATCACGACCACCGTCGCCACTATTGGCTAAAAAATGCTTGGGTGTGGTTACTATCCCTAGTTTTTCAAAAGCAGTAACAAAAGCAACCCCCATTTCTGAAGTTAAAAAAGGATCTTCCCCATAGGTTTCTTCCACTCTTCCCCATCGTACATCACTGACAATATTAACAACAGGAGATAATACTTGTCTTATTCCCCTACTTTTTGTTTCTTTTGCAATAACATCAGCAACACGACCCATCAATTCAATATCCCATGTTGCAGAAAGACCAATTGCTTGCGGAAAAGAAGTGGCTCCTTCTCTTTTAAGACCATGTAATACCTCATCAAAGAAAATAAGTGGAATACCTAAACGACTTTCTTCTACAAAGTATTTTTGAATGGTATTGATCTTTTTTGCTGTTTCCATTGCATTAACAGAAGAACTATAATTTAACAACTGACCTGCAGCATCCATATTCCCATTTGCACTTACCTGAAAACCAAAGATGCCCTGTTTGTATTTTTCTTTTCCATTTTCAAGATCACCAGAGATCATAAACAACTGCCAGAACTTTTCTTCCATTGTCATTCTTGATAGAAGATCTTGCACCCTGACTTCTATGGATAATTTTGGATTTTTATAGGGGACTTGCGCTATACTATGAATGGAATAGCCTAAACAAATAATTATTATAAGACATTTATTAAGTAAATTCATTTTAAAAAATATTTAAACTTTTTTATAAATAGTTTCTTCTACTGGTTCTATATATTCACCTTCCCATTTAGCAATTACAACCGTTGCCAGACAATTTCCTATAACATTTACAGAGGTTCTCGCCATATCCATTAATTCATCAATACCTATGATGATAAATATTGGTTCAACGGGCAATCCAAAAGAAGCAGCTGTTCCAAGAAGAATAACAAGCGAAGCACGAGGCACTCCTGCAACACCTTTACTGGTGAGCATAAGTGTAAAAACCATAAGTAGTTGTTCCCCCCATGTCATGTGAATACCAGCTACCTGTGCTACAAATACAGAAGCAAGTGAAAGATATAAAGTTGTTCCATCAAGATTAAAACTATAACCTGTTGGTAGAACGAAAGCAACAATTTTGCGGGGTACACCAAATTTCTCAAGATTCTCCATAGCTTTGGGAAGAGCAGCTTCAGAACTGGTGGTTGCAAATGCAATGGTAACTGGTTCAATGATTGCCTGTATAAATCTTTTTATTGGAATCCTAAATATTAATGCAATTGGAAACAAAACAAACAAAAGAAAAAAGATGAGTGCTCCATATAACGTTGCAAGTAACTGAAATAAATTAACAAGAATACCCAATCCCATATGGCTTACAGTATATGCTATCGCTGCTCCAACACCTACAGGAGCAAAATACATTACAATTCGGGTAAACTTGAACATAGTTTCAGCTAAACTTTCAGCAAAATCGAGCATGGGTTTACGTTTAGCTTCATTAACCAATGCTAGTGCAATAGCAAATAATATACTAAAGACAACAATTTGCAATATTTGTCCTTCTGCAATAGATTTGGCAATATTTTCAGGAAAAATATGGAGAATAATATCTTCCGTAGTTTGTGGAGTAACAATCTGCAAATCTGTTTTATTAACATTTACAGGCATTTCAACTCCAACACCTGCTCTGGTATAGTTAATTGCAAACAAACCAATAAAAAGAGCAATGGTTGTTACTATTTCGAAATATAACAAAGCTTTTACTCCCATTCTGCCAACTTGTTTCAGGTTGGAATGGCCTGCAATTCCAACAACAAGGGTAGCAAATAAAAGGGGAGCTATAATAGTTTTGATAAGTTTGAGAAATACCTTACTGCATATTTTCAGGTGAATGGCAAAATCTGGTATATCATGCCCTACTTCAACCCCAATAAACATACTAAAAAGTATCCAGGCAGTGAGCGACTTCTGTTTAATAACAAAATAGCCAAAAACAAGAAGGATTATTATTCTTAAAAGAACAAATACAGAAGAAGTAATACCTAACCAATTATTAACCTCTGTCATTAACAAAAGACCATAGATTGAAACAATAGAAAGGTAAATAAGCGAAAGACGACCTTTGTTCATATTTTATTTTTGGATCAAAAAAAAGTAAAAATAAGAAGGAAAAATTAAAGTTTTGGATTTAAAATAAAAATTTGTTTCAATAATCTTGAAAAACAATAAAAAATACAATTACCATTTATCCTTGTTTTTATACAGCTCATCATTTTTTTACCGTTAAATTAAAAATCACTACCGTTTATGTAATACCCCCTTGACTTTATAGAATTTTTAATTTTAATTTGCTTAAAAATAACAAAACAAATTATTTGTATTATTTATTTAAAAAATTAAACAACATGAAAAAAATTTACATTTATCTTAGTTTAATGCTTTTATCAGCATTTTCATTTTCGCAATGGGCATGGCAAAATCCTTTGCCACAAAGTAATGATCTTTGGAATGTCTATTTTACCAATACAAACGTAGGTTATGCTGTTGGAAATATTGGAGGTATATTAAAAACAACAGATGAGGGCAATAATTGGGTTGTTCAAATAAGCGGAACAACTAAAAACTTATGTTCTGTATACTTTACCAATGATAATACCGGTTATGCAGTAGGTTATTATGGAACTATTCTAAAAACCACTAATGGAGGGGCAAATTGGTCAAATCAAATCAGTGGAATAGGTGAACAATTATGGTCTGTATATTTTGCTGATGTTAATACGGGTTACGTGGTCGGTAATAATGGAAAAATACTAAAAACAACCAATGGAGGGGCAAATTGGTCAAATCAAATTAGTGGAATAGGTGAACATTTATGGTCTGTGTATTTTGCTGATGTTAATACGGGTTACGTGGTCGGTAATAATGGAAAAATACTAAAAACAACCAATGGAGGAACAAAATGGAATACACTAATATCCAACACGAATGTTGCCTTAAATTCGGTTTGTTTTACCGGTATCAATACCGGATATGTAGTAAGTGATCAAGGAGACATATTAAAAACGACAGATAGCGGAGCAAACTGGATTTCTCAATCAGTAACATATTCATATTTAAATTCGATATATTTTATCAATGACGATACAGGTTATGTGGCAGGTGGCAATGGTGAAATTTTTAAAACCACTGATAGTGGGGAAAGCTGGCTACCTCAAATTACTAGTTTATTTTCCAGGTTATATGCTATTTTCTTTTCCAATGCAAGTAATGGTTATGCAGTTGGACAAGGAGGTGTTATATTAAAAACAAACGATGGTGGCAAAAACTGGAAGAATACAATTAATTCAAATAAAGATTTATTAGATGTTTATTTTACGAATGAATATACTGGCTATGCTGTCGGTGGATTTACACATGCTCTTGAACCACCATATTCCTATACTGAAAGTAAAATTTTAAGAACAACAAATGGAGGAATTGATTGGACAGACCTGAAGTGTGATGCAAATAAGTATTTATATTCTGTTTACTTTACCAATGATAATACCGGTTATGTTGTAGGTGATAATGGAACTATTCTAAAAACCACTAATGGAGGAACCAACTGGATATCACAAACCAGTGGCACAAATAAACATTTATATTCTGTTTATTTTACAGATTCTAATACTGGCTATGCAGTTGGAGGATTAAATCTGTTTCATAATAAAAATGGAATCATTCTAAAAACGACCAATGGTGGCAATAATTGGGTAGTTCAAGCAAATCAATTAAGTGAATGGCTAGAGTCTATTTACTTTATCGATGCCAATATTGGTTATGTGGCTGGAGGAAAGGGAAATATCTTAAAAACAACTAATGGTGGAACGAACTGGGCATCTCAAATAAGTGGAACAAATATAAACTTAAATTCTATCGTATTTCCTGAAATCAATACAGGTTATGCGGTTGGATGGGATGGGGTAATTTTAAAAACAACAAATGGAGGAACAAACTGGTTGACACAATCAAGTGGAGTATTAAACTGGTTTGAATCAGTTTACTTTTCTGATACAAATACTGGTTATGTAGTAGGTGACTGGGGGATAATTTTAAAAACAACAAATGGAGGAACAAACTGGATAAACCAAGAAAGTGGGGCACAAAATTTTTTAGCTGATATACACTTTACTGAAGCAAATATAGGCTATGTGGTTGGCGGATTTGGGACCATTCTTAAAACAACCAACGGAGGTGCTTCTTTTGTTGAAGAAAAAAAATTACAGGAATCCATTTTTAATCTTTATCCCAATCCTTCAAACAACAAAATCACCATTTCAGTCATTAGAGATTCTCAAAAGAAAATGATTGTAAGTATTTATAATATACAAGGCGAGCAGATATTATACAATACTTTTAACAATCAAAACTCAGTGGAATTGGATGTGAGTTCTTTGGCAAAGGGAGTTTATTTGGTTAAAATACAAAGCAAGGAAGGATTTGGAGTTAAGAAGTTGGTAGTAGAATAGCTTTAATAAATTCGCTAAACTATTAATAGTATAAACAAAGAAACCATCGTTTCATGCGATGGTTTCTTTGCTTTATTTATACGTTTTTTAATATTTTACCAAATATTTGCTCTGCTATTAATGTCTTTAAACAATTTATCTGCTGAAGTTATTTCGGGAAATGCAGCATAGAATTCAGGCATATTATAAACTATGCCCAATACTCTGAATTTTGCAGGAGAATGTACATCTTCCTTCACCAATCGTACCATTGCTTTGTCACGAATGTTCTTTTTCCAAACCTGTGCATAGCTTAAAAAGAATCTTTGATTTGGAGTGAATCCTTCAATTTTGGTATCTTTATTTTTTGCTTCATCGGTCAATTGAAATGCAGCATACGAAATGGTTAAACCACCCAGATCGGCAATATTTTCACCAAGGGTTAGTCTTCCATTCAATTTAATGGTATCAATAGCTACAATATTGTTGAATTGTTCCACCAAAACATCTGCTCTTTTATTAAACTCATCTGCATCAGACTTTGTCCACCAATCGCGAAGATTACCTGTTTTATCAAATTGTCTGCCTTGGTCATCAAACCCATGGGTCATTTCGTGTCCGATAATAGCACCAATTGCACCATAATTTGCAGCATCATCTGCATTCATATCAAAGAAAGGCGGTTGCAAAATCCCGGCTGGGAAAACAATTTCATTTTTATCAGGACTATAGTAAGCATTCACCGTTTGAGGTGTCATTTCCCATTCATTCTTATCAACTGGTTTTCCAATTTTATTCATTTCAAATGCTGTATTAAACTTGCTTGCTTCAAGCACATTTTCAAGATAGGATGTTTTTGTAATGTTGATACCCGAATAATCTTTCCATAAGTCTGGATATCCTATTTTAAAATTCATGCCATTCAATTTTTCAATAGCTTCAATTTTTGTAGCACTGCTCATCCATGCAAGATTCTCAATCCTGACTTTCATGGCTTTTTTCAGATTTAAAACGAGTTCTGTCATTCTTTTTTTGGCAGCTGGTGGAAAATATTTTTCAACGAAAAGTTGTCCAAGCAATTCTCCCAATGCACCATCTGTTTCATTTAAAACTCTTTTCCATCTTGGACGTATGGTTTTTTGTCCATATAGATAGGTCCCATAAAACTCAAAACGAGCAGTAATAAAGTCTTTAGTAAGATAAGAAGCATAACTATTGAGTAAATTCCATTTAAGAATTATTTTCCAATCATTAACACTGGTTTCTTTTAGTATCGTATTAAATCCTTCGATAAACTTTGGCTGACATATATTTATTTCATTAATTTCAGGATGCTTTAATGTGGTAAATAATAATTTCCAATTATAATTGGGGCAGAGCTTTTCTAATTCAATAATGGTCATTTTATTGTATCTCTTATTAGGATCTCTGTTTTCAAGTCTGGTGTTTGACACCAATGCAAATTTCTTTTCAATATTGAAAATGATTTCTGCATTTTTAACAGCTTCAGTTTCTACAACACCTCCAAGAACTAATATTTTTGATATGAACTTTTTATATTCTTTTTGGATTTCTATGGTAGTTTCATCTTCATTTACGTAATAGTCTCTGTCAGGTAAATTCATTCCCCCTTCCCAAAGTTGGGCAATTACCATATTGCTGTTTTTTTGATCGGGTGATGCAAAAATTGTAAAAAAAGGGTTGCTTCCGAATGTTGCATAATGTGCACTCACCTTTTCAACATCATTTATTGTTTTTATGCTGTTGATCAAATCAAATTCTTTTTTTAAAGGAGTAGCACCTGCTTTATCAATTGCTATAGTATCCATACCTGCCAGATAAAAGTCTCTAATTTTTTGGGCACTACTGCCTTTTGGTGCAGTGGTATTTTTTACAGTTTCTTCCATTATATCTTTAAGGGCAAACTGATTAAAATCATCCAATTCTTCACCAGATCCATACATTATTTTATCATCTGGTATGGGATGGTTTTTCAACCAACCTCCATTGGCATACTGAAAAAAATCATCACCAGGTTTTACACTTAAATCCATATTGGTTTTTGATAACACTTGAGGTTTGTTTACTGTTTGGGAGTTCAACTTTTGATTAAACATACACATTATTGACATACTCATAACAATAGTGCTAATTAAAATTTTGTTTTGCATAAATAAATAGTTTTATAATTTAATTAATTATTATTGTTTATTTTAATTTCTTCTTTTAACATTTTCCAGCATCCCCTATTGTGAGGGAATGTGGAAAATATTAAGTTGATATGAAAAAGCATTATTCTTGGAACAAATTTGATAATAATTAAATTGTTTTTAAAATGAAATCTACCATTTTGTTAAAATAATCGATGATTGCATTTGTTAAAATAAATGCCATTTAAAATGGAAATATTTTAAACTATTTAGTAAAAACAAAACCACCAAGACTCTCAGTTAAACTCCTTTGAGAAAATAAAAAATTATCTGCATACTATATTAATAATTAAAACAAAAATGCTTTTCAACAATTGAAACTTTAGTAAGAGGTTATATTAAAAATATTTATCAGTAAATATTGTTAAAGCCTTATATATTTCATTCATACAAACCACGACATAAAGGTCGTAGCAATATTGTTAATAGCTCTTACATTTAAATTGAGGAAAAAAACAATAGATTAGGACTTAACCCTAATACGATATTCTTGTAAAACTAATTTTATGCGAAATCCACTGCATCAAATTAATTATCTTCAAAACGCTTTATAGCAAAATTCCTATGCTAAAATTCTTCCCAGCAAAACGCCGGAATAAATTCTTACGTCAAAATGTTCTCTGGGAATTTCCCAGAATAAATTCTTACGTCAAATAGTTCTCTGGGAAATTAAAAGTCAAGGGGCATTTATTCATGCTTTTGTTTTATTTAGTGTTTAGGATTCGCATTGCATAATTGTAAAGCTGTCTGGAACATTGTTGATTATGCGAATAAACACAACAATATAAGAGTATTTTGAGCCTTAAAAACATAGGTTTTTTATAATAATATTAGAAATAGGATTAAGTAATAAAATAAATTTGTTCTTTGAAGTCGTTTAAATGTTTGTCTCGAAGCATTTAAGATTTTCATGAATTCTTGGTGTTCCTGCCTTCCGAAAAGGTCGGTTTGTTTTGTAGAAAAAAAATCTTAAAAAACATATTGATATGAAATCTTTTAAATTAATAACCTTTTTGAATTATAAATTTCAAACAACCTCTAAGTAAACAACTTTTGTTTTATCACATGCAACTATAAAAATCAGACCAATCAATCAAAAGCATCTGCAATAAAATTTCAATCATTATTAAGCATTCTATTATTAAGAAAAGAAAGGGCAACTGAATTTATTTCTCCAGAATACCCTTTATAAACCTTTATTCCAAATTTAATACAAACCTCTTCGGCATAATCAGGTATTGAGCCTGCAAGCATAATAGTTACTCCTTTCTGTTGCATAATTAAAGGAATATTATTTTTGCAATCGCAACCCTGAGGTGTACATAATATTTCCGAATCAATAATTTTGATGGATGCATTAACTGAAAATATTGTAAAGACTTCACAATAATTTAAGTTTTCGTCAAGTAAACTACCAATAGTTGGTATTACGATCTTCATCATAATGATTTTTCCTTTCTTTAATTTATAATTGAGAATGAAAATCTGAAAGAATAAAAGATAGTGCTAAAATTTCATGCTAACTGACTGAAATGTTCTTTAAAACCAATAGGAATAGGTTTGTTTGAATCATCAATTGCTGCAAAAGTAAAAAGTGCATTGACAGCTTTTTGTCTGTTTTCAGTATACATATCTTCAATATAAATTTCTACCTGAACTTCGATAGTTGCATTTTTTGTTTTGAAAATTTTACCAATAATCTCTGCAATAGTGCCCGATTTAACAGGAAGAAGAAATTGCACTTTATCAGATGAAACGGTTACCATTTTTTTCTAGTGAAGCGTGTTGCTGTGATATAAGCTACTTCATCCATCCATTGCATGGCGGTTCCTCCAAATAAAGTGTCATGGTCATTTAAGGTGGAAGGAAAAATGACTTTAAACTGTCTTGTTTCAGATTTTTTTATACTATCATTCATGATGAAAATTATTTTGTACAAACGTACAAAATAATTTTTGATTATGAACGTAAGTTCATTATCTTTGTCAAAATATTTATTAAATAGTTTTATAATTATAATAAATAATGGCAAGACCAGAGAAAAACAGAAAAATTTGTCAACCACCAAAAATGAAAGGATTTAAACCTTTTGGCATACCATCCTGTAAAATTGAGACCATCAGGTTGACATTTGAAGAATATGAGAGCATCAGATTGGTGAATTACGAAATGTTGCCTCAGGAAAATGCTGCAGAACAGATGAATGTTTCGCGACCAACTTTGACCCGCATCTATAATAAGGCATTAAAAATCATTGCAAAAGCATTTGTTGAAGGGAAAGCCGTAGAAATTGAAGGGGGTAATTATCAATTTGAACAAGACTGGTTTAGGTGTAAGAAATGCCACAAACTTATAGAAGGACTTGATAATCATGTTAAATGTGAAAAATGTCCATTTTTTGATGAAAACGAATTGATAAGTTTAAATCAAATAGTAAAGAATAATAAATAAACATTCAATCACACAATTTAAAATAAAATAACATATAAAAGTTTACAAAATGAATAAAGAAAATTCAGGTTTTAGTACCAAATTAATTCATGCAGGGGAAATACAAGATCAGTTCGGGTCAGCTACAGTACCAATTTATCAAACTTCAACATTTTCATTTAAAAGTGCCGAAGAAGGAGCAAAATGTTTTGCAGGAGAAAGTGACGGATACATTTATACACGAATAGGAAACCCAACCATCAATGCTTTAGAAGAACAAATTGCCATATTGGAAAATGGGTATGGAGCAATTGCAGTAAGTTCCGGAATGGCAGCTGCAACAACTATTTATCTTTCATTGTTAAGCTCAGGCGATCACATTGTGAGTACTGATGCCATATATGGGCCTGCCCGTGGTGTAATGGAAAAACAATTTGTCAGGTTTGGTTTTCAATCTACTTATATCAATACTACAGATGTTGAAGCAATAGAAAAAGCGATACGTCCCAACACCAAGGTTTTGTATATAGAAACACCGGCCAATCCAACCATGGACATTACAGATTTGAAAGCTTGTGCAGAAATTGCCCATAAACATAAAATTTTATTAGTTGTGGATAATACTTTTTGCAGTCCATATTTGCAAAATCCACTGGATTTGGGAGCAGATGTTGTTTTTCATTCAATGACGAAATTCATTAATGGACATGCTGATATAGTTGCTGGTATAATTATTACCAAAGAAAAAAATCTATATCATCAGTTAAGGACGATGATGATCAATATGGGTTGCAACATGGACCCACATCAGGCATATATGGTATTGAGAGGGTTGAAAACTTTAGCTATCCGTATAGACAGAGCGCAAGAAAATGCGATGAAAGTTGCCGAATTTCTTGAAAAACATCCAAAAGTAGCATGGTTAAAATACCCTGGATTAAAATCACATCCACAATATGAATTGGGAAAGAAACAAATGAAAGGCGATGGTTCGATGATCAGTTTTGGGTTAAAATCAGGTTATGAAGGTGCAAAAACATTAATGAACCATGTTCATCTGGCACTTTTAGCAGTTTCGTTAGGAGGTGTGGAAACACTCATACAACATCCTGCCTCTATGACCCACTCAAAAGTTTCGAAGGAGGATAAACAAAAAGCGGGTATTACTGACGATTTGATTCGATTTGCAGTTGGTATTGAGGATGTAAATGATATAATTGAAGATCTAAAACAAGGATTAGAAAAATGCTAATATTTCAGAACCTTTACTAAAATTACACATTATGCCAAAATTAGACCACACAGGACCAGAAGGTAAGGGTCCAAAAACAGGAAGAAAGCTCGGTAAATGCCATAAAAACGAAACCGATTTTAAAGAATCCGGCGAATTGGGAATTGGACAAGGGGAACGCCGACATGCAAAGGATTCAAATTCACAAGGTAAAGGAAAACGACTAAATTATTTTAAAACATTATTAAAAAAAGGAGAATAAAATGAAAATTGCAGTACCGGTAACTGAAAATTACCAAATTGATGACCATTTTGGTCATTGTGAATATTATGGAATATATACTATTTCAGAAAAAAATGAAATAACAAATGTTGAAAAATTAGAATCGGTACAAGGATGTGGTTGCAAATCGAATATAGCTACTGTGCTATATGAAAATGGAGTGACCATTATGCTTGCAGGTGGAATAGGAGGCGGTGCAATAAATGTTTTAAACAGCGTTGGAATAGAAGTTATACGCGGTTGTTCTGGAAATGCAACAGAGGTTGTAAAATTATTTATTGAAGGAAATATCAGTGATAGTGGTTCTAATTGCCAACAACATGAAAATCATCATGAAAATGGACAGAACCATGTTTGTAATCATTAACATTTGAGTTGTATTTTACTTTTCATCCTTAAAAATTTGCAATAATGGATAACAAACATATAGGAAATTCCAGTATAAAGGAAAAGCCCAGTGATGTTTTAACATATATGGGGAGCCCTTTTAGAAAGAATTCATTATATGGTGTCAAGAGAATTATTGCAGTTGCCTCAGGTAAGGGAGGTGTTGGCAAATCAACCGTGGCAGCTAACCTTGCAATTGCACTTGTCAATAGTGGCAAAGATGTAGCTATTATAGATGCCGATATTTATGGACCATCCATACCTCAATTATTTGATATTGAAAATGAGCTACCAAAAGAAACAATTGATGGTGCAAAAAAAATGATGATACCTATTGAAAAATATGGGGTTAAAATTATGTCAATAGGTTTTTTTAAAACTAATAATAAAGGGTTATATTGGCGTGGATCGATGGCAGCAAATGCAATATTACAGCTTGTAAAAAACACAAAATGGGGAGAAATTGACTATATGATAGTAGATTTTCCTCCAGGAACAGGCGATATACAACTAAGCTGCCTTCAAAAAATAAAATTTAGTGGAGCAATCATTGTCACCACATCGCAAGAAATTGCACTTTGTGAAGCCAGAAAAGCAGCATCTATGTTTACCCACTATGAAATTGAAGTACCAATACTTGGTATTGTAGAAAACATGTCATGGTTCATATCAGAAAAACATCCGGATGAAAAAAATTATTTGTTTGGTAAAGATGGTGGAAGAAAAATTGCCTCTGAATTGAAAACAGTGCTACTTGGACAAATACCTTTGGTGAAGGAGGTTGGTGAAGCCACAGAAAAGGGGAATAGCGTTTTAAGTCAAAAAAACAAGATTA
Source organism: Marinifilum sp. (assembly GCA_020718065.1). Classification (GTDB taxonomy): domain Bacteria; phylum Bacteroidota; class Bacteroidia; order Bacteroidales; family CG2-30-32-10; genus CG2-30-32-10. Next base: position 18,776 of record DYDE01000016.1, read on the forward strand.
TAATATCTGAATTTAATAAAATAGCCAATTTTTTGCTTTCGTGAAAAATATCATATACCAGATTTTATTGAATTATAAATGGTTAAAAAGAAATGTTTAAAGAGAAAAGAATTAACAAAACACATTTGCCAGTAATTGACATTTCAAAATGTAGCAATTGTGACTTGTGTTATATTGCATGCACTTATGGTACTATAAATAAAAGAAACAGTATGGCATGTGCAAAATGCATTAAATATTGTTTTTCTATTAATGTCCCATGCAACCCTGAACATTATGTATTCGATTATAAGCATTGTAATGCATGCGGTTTATGCATTTCGGTGTGCAAAAACAAAGCAATTTTTTGGTATAAGATTAATGGCTAAGGTTAAAAAATTGATCATTAATACTATAAACTTATGCTATATTAAATTACAAATAATTTAATATAGCAACAATCGGATCTCTTTAATTTAAATAATACATATTTGCAAAGATTAGTAAAATTCAATGAAAAGAATTGCTCAGAAAAATCTGTTACAAACCAATGTGTCATCAAATTGTATTTAAGTGAATATTTTAAACAGTTTTTGTATATACCTCAAACAAAGGTGGCATAGCAATATGCTTTTTAACAGCACATAAATTGGCGACACTAATTAAAGCATCCTTATATTTTTCGGGGAAATCGGAAGGAATTTGAATCTCAATATTGATATCGCTGACCATTTTGGTAATTTCATCCACAAAGATTTCCTGAACAATTTTTATGTTTTCGGTTGGTAGTTTGCGTTCGTTGCAGAATGACTTTACATATATGCCGGCACAAGTGCCAATGGATGCCAAAAACAAATCAAAAGGAGAGGGAGCAGAAGCATCCCCTCCTTTACTAACAGGTTGGTCTGTTTTTACAACATAGCCATTTATGTTGGCATTCACTTTTTTGTTGCCTGCAAAAGTTACTTCAATTTTCATAAATTCTTAAATTAACATAATTACTTTAACAACAAGATTTCAAAGTGGTCATTTCTGGTTTACCCAAGTCTTCGCCATTTATACCTTTAAATTTATCTTCGAGAATATAAGGATATCCCATTTTATTGAGCAAAGGAACCACATCTACCTGATGTACCTGCAAGCCAATATCCCATGGATTGTACCCAAGAATTAAACCTGCCAATTCCTCATAGGTGAGAACAGGTATTCCATATCCTTTATCATCATAGGTTTTGCCTTCCATCTCAGAGATCACATATTGCCATCTATCCATAAAAAAAGTGCAACCCGGACAGTTGGCAATAATCAAGTCGGGTTTGTAATTCTTCATAGATTCAAATTTTCTTTTGGTATTGGCAATGGAGTATCCCCTATTTGCTTTGATGAGGTATTGCCTGAATCCAAATCCACAACAATGTCTTCGTTCTGGATAATCGACCTGAATGCCTCCCCACTCATCAATTAAACCAGCCAAAACATAAGGATATTCAGCACCTCCAACTCCTTTGTCGGGAAATATCTTGGCATAGTGGCAACCAATATGTTCTACTACTTTCAAAGGTTTACCGGTTTCTTTATTTATGAGGCTGAATTTTGCTTTATCAGATATTTCTTTTCTGAATTTGAAAATGATATCGCTGGTATGAACCAGGTTTTTAGGAATAGTAAATGTTTTGCCCGTAGAATCTAATAATAGTTTTCTGATTTTTACTTCCAAAGCGGGATTGTGCTTCCATGTTTCCAACACTTCGGTATAAATACCGAAAGAAGTAACACAGGAACAAACAAAATTTTCATAACCGGCTTCGGTCATCAGGGCAAACTGACGGGCAACGACTGTCATGGTAGTTTCCATAGGAACAATGCCTGAGTGATAGGCTATACCGGTACAAGTAGTTTGTTGCGGATCGTCGAAAATATCTTTATGTAATTCGTTTTTCAGGATTTTTAAAAACAATTCTTCAGCGGCAGGAAAGAAGTTCTGACGGATACAACTCCTTGCAAAATAATAATGATCTTCAGCAATATCTTTCTGATAAGTCGACCATAGTTTTGATACCCCTTCTTTTATCATATCTTATCTTTTTTTGTGTTATAAACAGATTTAAAATAATCGTTGTTGACACCTTCGCCATATTCAACTCCAAGTTCTTTGGCTTTCATTTTGGAATATCTTTCTATCTTCGCGAAGCGTTCAGTTGCTCCAGTGATATCGAAGATACGCTGCAGATCGTTGAGAGATTCTTTGGAAGTATTGCGTAATGTGCCAGCACCTTCGTGTTTGTAATTGGTGCCAAGTCTTTTTAAAACTGAAGAGGAATTCTTTTGCATCCATTCCCATACAGGACCCTGTTCGGGATACATTTCAGTATTAACTTCATCAATATAGACACAGTACCCGTGTTTAAGAATATGTTCACCTATGGTACGTTTGAGGGCTAATTGTTGCCTGCCTTTTTCAGACTCTGTAAAATAGCCTAAATCAGTGGATAAAGCCCGTAAAGCCTGAATAATATAACCCGGGACATTGCTTCTGGGACAACGGGTTTTGCAGGACAAACACTCGCCACATTGCCAGATGGTATCACTTTTGAGCAATTGTTCAATCTCGTCGTTGTTTTTATGCTGAACAGTATCCACCACCAATCGGGGGTCATAATCGTAAAACTGTGCAGCCGGACAAATGGCAGTACATGTACCACAATTGATACAAGCATTCATCCCTTCCATAAACCGGATGTCTTCAGTTAACTTATGATATAAGTTTTCCATATTGTGATTTAATTATTTAATATATCCTATTGAAAAAACATCCCAGCCATTTTCTTTTGCCATTTGCATGGCAGGCTGCTTTTGCATAATGGCTCCACCCCAAAAATTGTGGTCATATATATGAGGTGTTTTAAACCAACTTTCAATATTCATAATGATTTGGATCTCCTTTGTTTCATCTTTATTAATTGTAAATGATGAAGCTGGAAGATTTACTTTAAAACTATTATCAACGTAGGCAATTATTGAATCAGTATTTATTATATTGTTTTTATATATCTGCCCAATTCCCATATGGAAATTAAATGGGGCATTTTGATTACTGCTATTTTTCCAGAAACCATTTATCATTAGTAAATGATAACCACCTCCCAATATATCGGGCCACATCATATTCACTTCTGGCGGATTAACAAACATAAATGATTTATTTTTCTCACTTCTAATACCAAAAACAAAGGTGATAGAATCGTAATTTCCCACAGTAATATTATCATATATATTCCAGATTTTGGTATCAGGGATATCCTCATCAATATAATGTATCTCTTTCCATTCATTAATTGTTTTTGTTGAACCATCAGATTTATGTAGGTTAATTTCAGAAACAAAATACTTAATTTCAGAAACAGAATAATGATTACCAGCAGCATTCACATATTTCATTGAATCTTTTTGCAGTGGTTGTCCATCAACAAAATGGGTAAATTTAAGAATAAGCTTTCCCGTTCCAGTAATTGGCTCAGGTTTGTGTTTTTTACAAGAACAGAAAACCAAAATACTAAAGATAAGAATTAGAATAAGTTTATATTTTAGCACTTTTAAATATTTACGATAAAATTAATAAAAAACACCCTACCAGGTTCATAAAGTTTTTCGGTACTCCCAATAATCTTCCTATTCAGATGTTCATAATAAGGCCGATCCAAAATGTTATTAGCACCTACTGTAATATTAAAATATTTTAAAGGTTTGTAATTGACAGAGAAATTAAGTAACCCAAAACCAGAAGTTTCCATTTCATAAAAAGCATCTGACACACTTTTTTGAGATGCCACTAATCTGAAAGATAATTTTGGAACCAATTTGTTGTTAAAAATTTTGTAATAAATAGAAATTGTTGATTCAAATGGTGGTATTTCAGGTAAAGGGTCGTTCTTGATCTCTTCTTCACCAGTAACCTGATTATTAGTGATAATATATTTTGTTATTGTAACAGCGAAAGCCTGAGTATAAGCAGCAACTAGAGATACACCTAATTTATAATTTTCAATGCTATTGAAGCCGAACTCAAAACCTCTGAAAAAGGCGAGGTCTATATTTGTAAATTGTTTTACCCCCAATGCTCCCTGCGTGGAAGGGTTAGCAATGGAAGGAGGTAATTTTTTACCAGAGATATAATCCGAAACATAAGAATAAAATCCATTCAAATACATATTCCCTAATATTTCATTCTTATACAGGAAAGTTAAGTCTGCCTGGTAATTGGTTTCTGGTTTCAAGAGAGGATTTCCAATATAATCATAATTATCGAAACCAACAGTCATAAACTTAATATACCTTTCAAGCATATTAGGACTGCGCACTCCCCTGCCTAAAGCAATGCTGATAGAAAATGATTTTGACAATTCGGTAGTAGCTCCGATACTACCACTTAAATTAAAATATTTAGAACTATTGTTTTGAAAATATGAAATATCATCTCTAATAATCTTCAACGTATCGGCTGAAGAAGCATAATTGTAATCTCCCCTTAATGAAAGAATAAAATTAAAATTTCTGATATTTTTTTTTAGTTCTGTAAACAAACCAGTATTCTGTATTTTTGATTGGAGCCAAACATTTGTTTTTTTTGTAGATATAGTAGTTAAAGTATCCATCGTCATTTTCATTGTCATCGATTTTGTGCCGTCTTTATATATGTCCTCATAATCTACACCAACATTTATTAATAATGATTTACTCTGCAAGTATGACAATTCCATTCTTCCTCCTCTATTCGTAGCATCAACCATGGTCTTTGCTTGCATGGTAGCATAATTGGCTCTTTTGGAATTATCCATAACATGTTTCACTTCTGAATTATATGCTCCAATGGTTAGTGATTTATATTTTTCAGATAGATTTGTTGCCTGATAATTAAAAGAAGTAATATATGTATCATCACTAACTTCATCCATTGGCAAAGCGGAGTATGAAACATCTCTACCATGATCTTCCATATATGATAAATAAATGGTATGGTTTTCTTTTGGGGAATAGCCGATACTTCCATTGTAATTGTATTTCTTGAAAGATGATTTAATCATCTTATCATTTCCATCATGATAATTACCATAGTTTTTATATCCACCTGCAAGGTTGAAGAAAATAGAATTATTACCACCATAGAGAGAAAGATGTTCACGCTGTCCATTCCAATTGGTTTCAAAACCATACAATGCCTTGGCATGTATTTCAAATTTATCGAAAGGTTGTGCTTTAATTGTTTGAATGTTTATAGTGCCTCCTAAAACAGATCCATATTTTAATACATATGGACCTTTAATTACTTCCATTTTTTCTATTTCTTCCGCTTCGATGTGCGATGTAACAGGATCCATGCGACTAGGGCATCCACCTTCAATTTTGATACCATCATTTAAAACCACATTAATCTGGCTTGCTCTAAAACCTCTGACAACTGGATCAATTGCAGCTCCACCTTTTCTAACTCCTGATACATTTGGTGTTGTGCGAAGAAAATCACCAATATCGCGGATGGCGGTTTGCTCAATATCTAACTTGCATATCTTCGGAGATAAGTTGTAGTATGGTAATTTACTTTCAATCAAAACCTCTTTAAGAGGAATAATAGTATCATCAGCTATTTGTGCCGATAAATTGTATGTAATATTTAGTAAAATTACAAATACAACAAAAATTAGTTGATATTTTTTCATAATAATTATAAAGAGAATTTTATTTTTTTTGTTTTTTCGATGTAAACATTATTTAATTCTTTATTATATGGAATAAATTAGTATTTTAAATCAAAAACCAATAAAGAAAAGATATTAATAAAGTCCATTAAAATTCAAGCAAAATTGATTATACAATAATTTATTGCTGAAAGTTCATCGTTTCTAGTCTCTATAATCTATATATATATATATATACTATGATAATTAAAACCAAGCTCAAACTCATGTTGCATAGAAGGTAATTTAAGTGTTTTTATTACGCATTCGATTTTACATAGTTCACCATACCTTTTGAGTCGAATATTGCCATTAATTTTGCTGGTAATGGGGAGAATTTAAATTGTTTACTCCCAACCAAAACAACACCTTCTGCATAGTTAATAGAAACCTTGTCCCCCTGTTTATAATTATCAACAGCTTCTGGCAAAACAATTATAGGCAAACCTTGGTTAACAGATGAGCGATAAAATATTCTGTTTACAGATTTACAAATAACAGCTTTAATACCTGCGTATGCTAACCCAACAGATGGATGTTCGCGGGAACTACCACAACCAAAATTTGCACCAGCAATTATAATATCATTTGGTTTTACTCGTTCAGTAAAACTGTCATCAAATCCTTTAAAAAGATAAGGCATTATTTTATCACCTTCCGAACTATTAATGTTATATGTTAATTTTCCAGCGAACATCTGATCAGTATTAAGATTATCAACATCAGCATAATGCCATGTGTTTTCAGCATACCTATCTTCACCTTGTTTAATTTCAACAGTCTTGCTTTGCTCGGCAGCATAGGGGAATTTATCATTTGCAGTAATGCCCCTTGGGTCTATAATCTCACCTTTAACAGCAGAAAGCGCCACCGTAGCAGGTGAAGCAAGCCATATATTGGCATTTTTATTACCCATTCTTCCAAGAAAATTGCGATTTGCTGTAGAAATAACATTATAACCATCTGCAGGAATACCTTGACCAGTTCCCAAACAAGGACCACAAGAAGGAGAAAGTATGTTTGCACCAGCATCGAAAAAGATCTTTATCAAACCTTCATCCATTGCGAGCATATATATCATTTGTGAAGCAGGAATAATCAAAAGCTGAACATCTTCATAGACTTTTTTCCCTTTAAGAATTTCTGCAGCAATTCTTAAATCTTCAATTCTTCCATTGGTGCATGTTCCAATTAAAGCTTGATGTAATTTAGTTCCTTGAACTTCCGAAATAGCTTTTACATTATCAACATTGTGTGGACATGATGCTACTGGAAAAATACTATTTAAGTCAATTTCAATTTCTTTAAAGTATTTTGCATCCTCATCAGCCCAAGTACCCTGTATTTTTTCTCCTAAAAATTCACTTAGTATGTCATCTGAAGGGAAAGCAGCATTTTTCGCACCCATTTCAGAAGCCAAATTAGCTATTGTCATTCTATCAGAAATGGAAAGTGCTTTTACACCTTCACCATGATATTCGATTGACATATAATCTGCTCCGCTTGAACCAATCATTCCAATAATCCATAAAGCTAAATCTTTTGCATAAACTCCTTTTTGAAGTTTCCCTTTTAAGGTTATTTTAACTGACTCAGGAACCCTAAACCATGTTTCCCCTTGTTTCCACAACCCTGCAGTTTCAGTTCTGTCTATTCCTGCTGCAAATGAATTAAAAGCTCCTGCAGTACAAGTATGACTATCACTACCTACAATTATCATATTGGGTTTTGCATAAAAAGAAACCAACTGATGACATATTCCTTTTCCAACATCATGAAACTTTTTAATACCTTGTTTTTTTACAATATTCCTGATTTTCTGATAATCATTTGCAAGTTTTTCGTTTGTTGGTGGAGCATTATGATCAAGAATAATTAATATTTGCTCAGGAAAAGCAACCTTTTCACCATTCATTTTTTTAAAAGTACTTTCTATACTTGCTGTATTATCGTGCGATAACACAATATCCGGTTTTTTAAATACAATACTTCCAGTCTCAGCTCCTAATATTTTTTCGGCAAATGTTTTTCCTTTCATATATAATTGGGTTTAATAGTTTTTCAAAAATACAATTATTTTAAAATATTCTAAAAAAATGGTAATAGTTTTTCTAATAACCATTCGGGAGCAGGACTTGGCCGTTTTGTTTCTCTTTTTACGAAAACATGAATGGTTTCCCCGAAATTTATCAATAGATTTTGTTCATTAAATATTTCATAATTATATTTTATTCGGGTATCAGGTAATTCTTTAATGCTCGTTTTTATTGTCAATAGATCATCATAAAAAGCAGGTTTAATGTATTTGACGTATAATGACAATACTGGCATTATAAATCCCTTTTCTTCTACCATTTTATATGGAAGACCAAGCTGTCTCATTGCTTCTACACGGGCTACTTCATAATATTGACCATAGTTGCCGTAATAAACGTAACTCATCTGGTCTGTTTCAGAATACCTTACCCTGATTTGTGTTTCAGATATATACATGGGTTTAAAAATGTTTTTTATTTCTTAGCAAAAATACTTATTTATATTTTATTATTTTTTTGTAATAAAAATTAATTCTAAATAACAAAAACACTTGTTTATTCAATATTCTTATATTATCATTGTAAATCTATCATAATAGAAATTAGTATTGTAATGTATAAATATATTTTTCGGAATTCTTTATTCTTTGTATCTTTAATTTTACTCGTTATTGCCTGCAAACCAACAGGTATAATCACAAAATATGAAGCTCAAATTATAGCATTAGACACAACCCATGTAGCAAAAGATGATTCTGTTGCTCTACTTATTATAGCCCCATACAAACAAAAAATTGAAGCAGAAATGAACCAGGTTATAGGTTACACCACTATTGCCATGGATAAAGGTAAGCCAGAAGCTCTTTTAAGCAATTTTATTGCAGATCTTATTTTAAAGAAAGCAAATGACTACTATATCACGTCAGATAGCCAGAAAATAGATATGTGTTTGTTGAATACAGGTGGATTAAGAGCTTCATTACCTAATGGAAAAATTTTAAAATCTAATATATTTGATTTAATGCCTTTTAACAATGAATTGGTTGTTATAACTTTGAATGGAGATAAAACAAAAGAGATGTTTGAATATATTGTATCCAAAGGGGGAGAACCAATATCTGGTTTTAAAATGGGGATTAAAGATACAAATGCTGTTAACATAATTATAAACAACACACCTTTTGATAAATCTAAAGCATATAAAATTGTTACTTCTGATTACTTAGCTAACGGTGGCGACAAAATGATTTTCTTTAATAATCCAATAAAAGTAGAATTACTTAATCATCAAATACGCGATGCTATTATAGAATATTTTATTGAAGAGAATAATAAGGGAAATAAGTTAAGATCAAAATTAGATAAAAGGATATACTATGAGTAGCAGAAGAGATTTTATTAAATCAATGATTATGGGCGGGGCTTTGCTTGGCTTAAATGCTACTCCACTTCGTTTATTAGCCAAAAACAATCTAATTAAAATTACAATACTTCATACGAATGATACCCATAGTCGTATTGAACCATTTCCTTATTCTGATCCTAAATATCCTGGCTTAGGAGGCTTTGCCAAAAGAGCTGCACTTATTAAGGAAATCCGAAAAAAAGAACAAAATGTACTCTTACTTGATGCAGGCGATACTTTTCAAGGTTCTCCCTATTTTAATTTTTATGGTGGTGAGCTTGAATTGAAATTAATGAATGAAATGGGTTACGATGCAGCAACTCTTGGCAATCATGAATTTGATAATGGATTGCTTGGACTCCAAAAACAAATACCCAATGCAAAATTCCCTTTTATATGTTCAAATTATGATTTTTCTGATACAATTATAAATGGAATGACAAAACCCTACATTGTTTTAATGAAAGATGATATTAAAATTGGCATATTCGGATTGGGTATCGAACTAAAAGGTTTGGTAGATAAAAAGAACTATGGAAACACGCTCTATTTTAACCCCTATGAGAAAGCTGCAGAATATGCCCATTTATTAAAAAAAGAAAAGAAATGCGATATTGTAATTTGTATGTCTCATTTAGGATATAGCTCAAATGATAAACAAGCTTGCGATTATAATTTGGCAAAGCAATCAAAGAACATTGATTTAATAGTTGGCGGACATTCTCATACTTTGCTTAAGAATCCTGTTAAAATGTATAACTCAGATGGGAAAATAATATATATTGGACAAGTTGGTTGGGGTGGTGCATACTTAGGGCGATTTGATTTTTATATAGATAAATCAACAAGAAAAAAATTCGTCGAAAACAATACAATAAAAATTTTTAATAATCAAGTGTAAATATATTTTTTTATTATTTTTTTTTCACAAAAATTTGCCTTCTTGAAATGAATACGCTAAGAAAATGCGTAATGTAAGAGTATCAGCAAGTAATAAATTTAAGAACGAAAAAACACAAAAAAAAGGAATAGGAAAGTTAAATGGAAAAGAATTTCGAGACAATTTGGTCAAATTGTTTGAATATAATAAAAGATAATATCTCGCATGAGAAGTATAAAACTTGGTTTGAGCCGATTGTACCGGTCAAACTAGAGGAGAATATCCTTACTATTCAAGTACCAAGTCAATTTTTCTATGAATGGCTTGAAGAAAATTTTGTTGATCTATTAAAATCCACTATAAAAAAAGAATTAGGAACCAAAGGCAGGCTAGAATATAGTGTTATTATGGATAATTCTTATAATAACAATACTCCTTACACTGTTAAAATTCCTGCTTCAAACAGAAAAGTACTGAATAATTCTCCCATTTCAATGCCATTAGATATAAATAAAGGAGGGGGATCTTCTATACCCAATCCTTTTATTATTCCTGGCCTGAAAAAAGTCAATGTTCCTTCACAACTTATAGAGAGTTATTCTTTTGATAATTTTATTGAAGGTGATTGTAACAGATTAGCCCGATCTGCAGGTCTCGCTGTTGCAAATAATCCTGGCAAGACATCTTTTAATCCTTTACTTATATATAGTAATGTCGGTTTAGGAAAAACACATCTTGCAAATGCAATTGGTATTCAGATAAAAAACAATTTTCCTGAAAAAACTGTATTGTATGTTTCATCCGAACAATTTCTAAGTCAATACATAAGTGCTATTAGAAATGATAGTTTGAACGATTTTGTTCATTTTTATCAAATGATTGATGCACTCATAATAGATGATATTCAATTTTTTGCTAAGAAAGAAAAAACACAGGATATCTTTTTCCAAATTTTCAATCAACTCCATCAAAGTGGTAAACAGATTGTGATTACTTCTGATAAGGCACCAGTTGATATGGAAGGCATAATTCCCCGCTTATTGTCAAGATTTAAATGGGGGCTTTCTGCTGATATTCAAGCACCGGATTTAGAAACCAGAATTGCAATTTTGCAAAAGAAGCTATATAAAGATGGTGTGGAGATGCCTGAAGATGTTATTGAATATATAGCTTATAGTATTACAACAAATGTGAGAGAACTAGAAGGTGCATTAATTTCTATGCTTGCACAGTCTTCTCTTAATAAAAAAGAAATTAATCTTGAATTGGCTAAACATATCATTGACAAATTTGTTATAAGCTCATCAAGAGAGATTTCAATTGATTATATTCAAAAGGTAATTTGTGATTATTTTAGCATTCCTTTAGATGCGATAAATTCTAAAAGCAGAAAAAGAGAAATAGTTCAAGCTCGTCAGTTGGCAATGTTTTTTTCAAAAAAACTAACTAAAACCTCCCTAGCTTCTATTGGTTTACATTGTGGAAATAAAGATCACGCCACAGTTCTTCATTCATGCAGGACTGTTAAGAATTTAATTGATACGGATAAACAATTTAAAGTATATGTTGAAGAGTTAGAGAAAAAGATAAAACTTTAATATTGTTTAAAATTCTTGTTAAAAAGCAAGATTATGATTTGAGTTTGTTTAGTTCATGTTTTAATAGTTTCTAGTTAAACCACAGATTGCCGGATTGATAAAAATCTTTTGCAATTTGTGGTTTTTTAATAATACAATGATATGAAAGGAAAGCTTTATTTAATTCCGGCAACACTTGGTGAATCTGATGTTAATTCTGTTATTCCATCAAAAGTATTTGAAATTGTTGAAACACTTGATGAATTTATTGTGGAACAAGAGAAAACTGCACGACATTTTCTAAAAAGCATTGGTTATACAAAATCTTTCGATTCTATTATTTTACATCCACTAAATAAACATACTTCCTTTGATGAGATATTACTTTATCTTGACAATGCAGTTAAAGGAAAAAATATTGGTATGCTTTCCGAGGCAGGTTGCCCTTGTATTGCAGATCCTGGCAATGTGATTGTAGAAATGGCTCACGAAAAACAAATTCAGGTTATTCCATTGGTTGGACCTTCTTCTATTTATCTTTCATTAATGGCTTCAGGATTTAATGGACAGAGCTTTGCTTTTAACGGCTATCTGCCTATTGATAAAAAAGATCGTGCCAGAAGAATTAAAGAACTAGAAACAATAATATATAATAGATCTCAAACACAGATATTTATTGAAACTCCATACAGGAATAATCAGTTAATACAAGATATTTTGAAAACATGTAAGGGTGAAACAAAACTATGTATTGCAAGTTGTGTTAGCTTGCCAGATGAATTTATTGTTACCAAAACAATTAATCAATGGCAATTTAAAATACCTGATTTTAATAAAAAAAATTGCATTTTTCTTTTATACAAATAGTTTTAATTATTACCTTTCACAAAAAATAAATTAATGCAAAGCAACAAAACAAATATAATTATAACAGGTGCTGGAAAAGGCATAGGTTTTGAGTTGGTGAAATTGTTTGCCTGCATTGAGAACAATAACATAATAGCAATTAGTAGAAAAATTGATAACCTTCTTGTTTTTTCTGAAAACAAAGAAATAAAACAATCCAGTAAAGTAATTCCGTTTCAATTTGATCTTGAAAATGACAATTACGAAGAAAAACTTTTACCTTTCATTTTAAAAGTTTCTGATAAAATAGATATTCTTATTAACAATGCAGGTGTTTTAATAAATAAACCATTTTTTCAACAAACAGAAGATGATTTTGATAAACAATTTAATGTTAACATTAAATCTGTTTTCAAATTAACAAAATTATTATACCCATATTTAACAAATAATTCACATATTGTAAATATAAGTAGTATGGGTGGATTTCAGGGAAGTGCAAAGTTTAAAGGATTATCTTTATATAGTGCAAGCAAAGGAGCTCTTGCTGTATTTACTGAGTGTCTTGCTGAGGAATTAAAAGATAGAGGAATAAAAGCAAACTGTCTTGCATTAGGTGCTACGCAAACTGAAATGCTGGAAAAAGCATTTCCCGGATTTAAAGCACCGGTATCAGCTGAAAAAATGGCTATTTTTATTGCTGATTTTGCAATGAATACTCATCATTTTATAAATGGGAAAGTAATACCGGTATCAATTGCAACACCCTAATCTTTTTTATTTTACTTTAAAATAAATTTTTATCTTTGAAATAAATTATAACCAATTAAAGAAAAGAAAGTATGAAAAAAATTAGTGTTTTAATAGTAGGTTTGTTGTTCTTATTTAGTTCAACCAACCTTTTTGCACAGAAAATTAAACTTGTTTCTGGTGATTTGAGCTTTTTAAAAGGTCAAACAAAATTAAATGTAGAATATATTTATGATGGGATGATGGTTGGTAAAAAAACTGAAGTCGAATACATCAAAGATAGAATGGAAAAATACAATAAAGATGAACCAGGAAAGGGAGAAAAATGGCTTACAAGTTGGAAAGGTGATAGAACTAAGAGATTTCAACCTAAATTTGAAGAGCTTTTAAATAAATATCTTGAACCTGCTAAAGTAAGCGTTAGTGCTAATAACTCAGATGCAAAGTACACTTTGGTATTAAAAACTACTTTTACTGATCCAGGTTATAATGTTGGAGTATCAAGAAAACCTTCTTATATTGATGTTGAAGTTACATTTATTGAAACTGGAAAATCAGCTACAGAATTAGCTAAAATTACAATGTTGAAAGCACCTGGACAAGACTGGGGTGGCTATGATTTTGAAGCAGGTTATAGAATTCAGGAATCTTATGCAAAATCTGGTAAAACACTTGGAGCTTTCTTAATGAAAAAAGCTTTTAAATAAAACTCTTTTATATATAGGACGCCCTGAACAAAATAGTTTAGGGCGTTTTTTATTTTCTCAATTGTAATGTTTATCAATTTTTTTATTTTTATTAAATTAAATATGACTGTGAAATGAACAACAAACTTATTATTAAAACTTTATTTATCTCATTATTAACATCTTTCTGTCTGCAGGCTTTTTCTCAAAATACTAAGAAAGATACTACTTTAATAAAACTAAAAAATGAAATAGAATTACTGAAAAAGGATAAAGTTTTTAAACATGCTTCATGGAGTATATGTGTGATGTCTCAGAAAACAGGAAAAACAGTTGCTGAATACAATAGCGAAATGGCACTGACACCTGCTTCTACAATGAAAATTTTCACAACTGCCACAGCATTATCTGTTCTGGGAGGGAATTATAAATTTGAATCCAAATTGGAATATTCTGGCAAAATTGATTCTAATGGAACATTGCATGGAAATGTTTATATAAATGGAGGTGGAGATCCAACTATTGGTTCTGACAGGTTTAATAGCACCAATGCTGATGTTGTCTTAAATGAATGGATTGAAAAAATAAAATCAAAAGGAATAAAGAAGATTGATGGAAAAGTGATTGCTGATGCTAAAATATTTGACAACCAATTGGTTTCTCCTGAATGGACATGGGAGGATATCGGTAATTATTACGGAACCGGTGCATGTGGATTATCAATATATGAAAATCAATATCATATTTACTTTAAAGCTGGTAACTTCACTGGGGACTCTGCTAAAATAGAAAGCATATATCCTGAAATTCCTTTTTTAGAATTGACAAACAATGTTAAAACTGGGAAATCAAATTCTGGGGATAATGTTATTATTTACGGTTCGCCATATTCAAATGGTCGCATTTTGGAAGGAACCGTTCCATTGGGTAAAAGTAACTATTCTGTTGAAGGCTCTATTCCTGATCCTTCTTTTTTCTTTGCTTATTATTTAAATAAAAAAATGTTGGAAAATGGAATTGCTATAACACAATTACCTACAACATTAAGAATAATGAAATTAAATAAAGAGACAATTGATACTGCAAGGGTTTTGATCGCAAATTATTTTTCACCAAATCTCGAAAGTATTGTTTATTATACAAATCTAAAGAGTGTAAATACTTTTGCTGAGCATATGCTAAAAATGATGGGTGCAAAGAAAAAAGGGGAAGGCTCATTTGATGCAGGAGCAAAAGTGGTGGGGGATTTTCTTTCTTCCAAGAAAATAGATATTGCTGGTTTTAATATGAATGACGGAAGTGGTTTATCTCCATTAGATAAAGTTACTACCAAACAGATGGCTGGATTTCTTTTACAATTTATAAACGACCCTGCCTACGAAGCTTTTTATAATTCACTTCCTATTGCGGGAAAAAGTGGTTCTATTGCATCTCTTTTTAAGGGAACTGTCGCAGAAAATAACCTGAGAGCTAAAAGTGGTTTTTTATCAAGTGTTAGGGCTTTTGCTGGTTATGTTAAAAATAAAAGCAATGATATGCTTTCGTTTTCAATAATTGTCAACAATTATGATTGTAAGCCACTGGAAATGAAATCAAAACTTGAAAATTTAATGTTGCTAATTGCAGAGCTTGAATAGTAAATTAAATAATTTTTATTCAAAAGAAATTTGCATATCATCAATATAACCAACTTCTTTATTGGGTGACCATACAAAAACTTGAATATAGCATTTTTAGGTAGATTATTTGTAATATCTATTGACTCAGAAACTAAAGTCCAAGAGTATTTATCTTTAATAAAATCCTAAAAGAAATGAAGGTTTTTAATAAATTTTAAATTATTTACTTAGTTTGCCAATAATTTCCTGATATTTAGTTAATCCTTTAAGATTATTGAGCATATTGTCTTTAAGCATACGGTCTTTATCATTAAAACCTAAAGAAATAGCCTTTTCAAGGGCATTAAAAGCTTTGTCGGTATTGCCTTGTAATGAATTTAAGCAGGCTTCAAAATAATAATGATCGGTGTTTGTGGGATCAACTAAAGCATATATTTTAATATATTTGCTTGCATCTTCCAGTTTATTTGCATTTAAAGCGCCTGATGAATTCATATAGGCTACAAGACTTAAATAGCTCAATGTTCGTTTCATTAAAAGTACTTCTTGAATATTACTAATGTCTATTGTTTTTTTATTAATTTTCTCCATTTCTTTGTTCCACCAAGTTGTATCTTTAGTAATCATAGCTTCAGAATACGTTTGTTGGAGTTTGTTCTCTCTAACTGCTATTTGTTCTTTCTGTTTCATTATTTTGTTTAATGCAGATGAGGCTTCTATTTCTTTAAGCATTTTCTGGTATTCTGAAATGTCCGTTAGTTGGTCAAAGAAGCTTATAATTTTTTCATACATCTGGTATTCATTGTAAATATCTTTATTTCGGTTGAAAGTTTCTAATTGTTTCTGGTAACGAAGTAGTGTATTAATCAATAATGTGTCCTTTCTTGCAATGAAGTTATCTCTTGCAGCATTAAATTCCATCCATATAAATGCTTCTGATAGAATAGACTTAGTAGGCCATTCGTGTTTTCCATTAAATACTTCGATATAATGTTTGAACCCCATATTTGTTAAATCTTTATCGAGTTGGTTCATTTCCGACATATTGAAATCGGCATTGCCAACAAAACCAAGATATGAAAATTTGTTTTCAATTGGTTTGTTCATGCCTGGAAAACCTGCACCACAACCAATAACACCATTTATTCCACCCTTAGTTATTGCAACTAAACTGGCTACCCTAGAACCACCAGAAAATCCCATTGTATATATCCGACGTTTGTCGATATTAAATTTTAAAAAGATATCATCAAAAAGAATATCAATCATTTTGCTGTTAGTTTGCCAATCTAATCCATTTTTTGAGAAATCGGAACCAACAACAATATATCCGAATCTTTCTGCATCATCTTTAATTAGATCTACAGGTAATTTTCCATTTCCATGTGGGTCGAAAGCAAATATAACAGCTGTGTTTTTATCAGCATCGTAATTTGATGGCACATAAATGCAATATTTAACTGTTGCATCTTTAATACAAGTTAAGTTTGTATTTACTTTGCCATAGGTAATTTTAATTGTATCATTATTACCATTGTTTTTCTTACGAGAATGTTTTGAATTGCAAGAAAAACAAATAACAGGAACAATTAAAAAAAGAAATAAATATTTGATGCGATTTTTCATTGGTTTTGTGTTAATTATAAAAAAAAAGAGAGATTCACACTTTAAATGAATACATACAAAAATAATTTATTTACAGTTTTTTTCAAACTTATTTTAATTTTTATCTTTAAATCAATAGCTGGTATAAAAAACAGGGGAAAATACTCATAAAAAAGAGCAGCATTATGGTTACTTTTGTATTTAATTTTCGTATTAATAAATGTTAAGCAATATTTATTATCTCTTAATAATTATTGTGATAAAATGAAAAAAAGAATTACTTTAGATTCAAAACTTAAATCTTATATAGCATTAGCAATGGGGGTATTGGGTGTTGGAGACATGAATGCTCAGATTATATATAAGGATCCTCCTGACAAGACTATTTCTGAAAATAATGATACTGTTAGAATTAAGTTTGACAATGATGCTACAATAGATTTTATTATTAGGAAAAATGTTTTTCCAACCAGTCAAACTATATCTTTGATACCAAATTCTGGTAATTCAAATATTGGAACTTCAATTTATATCGCTGCAATGGGGTTGAATGAACCAATTACTTTAGGTAATTCGCATTGGGTCAATAATTCGGTGGGTTATTTGGCAGGTTCTTATTCTGGAAGTTATTGGGGAAACTTTGGTGATAGTCTTGATCACTATATTGGATGCAAGTTTAAAATAGGGAGTAACAATCATCTTGGATGGATTAGGGTTGGCGATATTCCTCCTAATGCATCTTCTTGTACAGTTAAAGATTGGGCATATAACACAACATCTGGTGATCCGATAAATGCCGGACAAACAACCATTGTTGGAATTGATAAGAATAAAGTTGATGAAATTATTAAGATATCTAATTTCAACAATCGATTAATTATAAATAACCCTAATATTTCTAATAAAGGTGTTATTACAATAAGTAATATTCTTGGACAGCAAATGAAAAACGTTCCTGTTTCTGATAAAAAGATGACAATAGATTTAAGCAGTTTTACTCCTGGTATTTATCTTCTCTCTATCTGTAATGGAAAAAACACTGTTACCCGAAAGTTTAGTGTGAAGTAATAATTCTATAATAAAACAATAATAAAGCCTATTAAGTATTGTACAAAGTGTTGTGATACAAATTGATCATTTGTTCGCTTAGTTTTGCTGGTGAGAATTTGTTAATTGCATATTGATAACCTTTTTCTATCATTGTATTTCTGAATTTTTCGTCAATCAATATTTTTGTAATTGCTAATGCTAATTCTTCTGCATTATTCGGATTAATATATAAGGAATCAGGACCACCAGCTTCTGGTAGTGAGGAAGTGTTTGAAGTTATAACAGGTGTTTTGCTTAATAAACATTCAACTACAGGCAATCCAAATCCTTCGTATAAGGATGGGTAGATAAAAGCCTTTGCATTTTGATAAAGCGTTTTGAGGTGATTGTTGTTTTCAAAGTAATTTGTCCAAATAATCAGTTTTTCCAGTCCTTTGGTTTTTATCAGATCTTTTGTTTCGATCATATATTCATTGCCTTTTCCTATAACTACCAGCGGTATTCTTAAATCTTCAGGCAAATGTTCGTATGAGTTGATAATGGTTTTTAGGTTTTTACGTCTTTCTATAGAACCTACATATAAAAGATATTCATTTGGAATGCCATATTGCTGAAGTATAGGTTTGGCATCTTTAGATTCGTCTATTTCATAATATATCGGATTGCATGCCTGGTATATTACTTCTATTTTATCTGGTTCTATTTTGTAAAGTTTTATAATATCGTTTTTTGTGCTTTCGCTAATAGCAATTATTTTATCGGCATTTTTGCAACTATTTCTGAACTTTAAATCATACATTTTTCTATCAAAGTATGGATAAGTTTCGGGATATACTTTGAATATCAAATCGTGAATGCTTACTATGCTTTTTATGTCTGACTTGTTTATATTAAAAGGAAGTTCATTGCTCAAACCATGATACAATTCAATTTTATCTTTTTGCAATTGCTTAACAATGGAATAACTTCTCCATAAAGATTTGTTGATTGAGCCTGATTGATATGTTCTATAATTTATATCGTTTATAAAAGGAGCAGTATCAGTGTTGTTAGTTATTTTAGGAGTATATAAATGATATTCATTATCGGAATAATACTTTGTAAGGTTCTTTAATAATGTTCTGCTATAGTTTCCTAATCCGGTGAAGTTGCAAAAAAGCCTTTTTGAGTCGAAACCTATTTTCATTTTATATAATACTATTTAATTTACTTTATTAAAGAAAATGGATAATTGCCTGCGACTTGGATTTATTTGTTACAAAAGTAAATATTTTTTTCTTATTCCTTACTTTTCGTATATGGGAACTTACATTTTGATCATGGTGAGTTACTTTTTGATCATGGTTAATAACTTTTCGATCATAGGGAAGTTCCATTTAAAAATCAGTAATAACTCTTTGATAATAAAAATCAGATTGTATAAGAAAGATTGGAATTTACAGGAAAGAATCTGGTTACAAAAAAATAATCTAACATTTTAAACGTGGACATTTGACAGAAATGCTGGTTGAGATGGAGAGGGATTAAGAAAGGAGATGCAGCCACTCTGGCTTCCGCCAGAGTGGCTGGAGAAACTCACCATAGAAGGCATATAGCGTTATTCTTCGTTCTTCTATGGTGAGTGATTATTAAATTCTAAATTATATTTGTTTGTATTTCAATGATTATTTTTATTTTTGACTTAAATTTCTCATTTAAAACCAAATGAAATTCGAAAGAAGCAGTGGTATTCTCCTTCATCCTACTTCCCTTCCCGGGAAATATGGCATTGGAACTATAGGAAAAGAAGCCTATTTTTTTGTAAATTTTCTAAAAGCTACCAAACAAAAGCTTTGGCAAATATTACCAATTGGTCCCAGCGGAATGGGTAATTGTCCTTATCAGAACATATCTGCCTTTGCAGGAAATCCATTGCTTATCGACCTCGAACTATTGATGGAGGAAGGTTTATTAAATGAAACAGACTTTGAAACAGATTATCTTTTTAGTGATTTAGAAGCTGAATTTGATAAAGCAGCAGCTTTTAAATATCCCTTATTAAAAAAAGCATATAAAACATTCTTTTCGCAAAGCGACAATCCGAAAATTGAAGCCTACAAGCTCTTCTGTTCAAAAAACAAAGAATGGCTCAAAGATTTTAGTCTTTATATGGCGATAAAAGAACATTTTGATCAGAAACCCTGGTTCGAATGGGAAGAAACATTAAGAAACCGTTCTTCAAAAGTACTAAAAGACTATAGTATTCTTTTAAAAGATGAAATACAATACCATCGCTTTGTACAGTACTTATTTTACTCACAGTGGAACAAGTTAAAAGCGTATGCCAACAAAGCAAATGTGCAGATAATCGGAGACATTCCCATATTTGTTGCACATGATAGTGCAGATGTATGGGCAAATCCTGAGCTGTTTCAACTTGATAAAAACAACAACCCCTTATGCATTTCGGGTGTGCCACCCGATTTTTTTAGTAAAACTGGTCAGTTGTGGGGCAATCCATTGTACGACTGGCAAAATTCGAGGAAAAAACTATATAAATGGTGGGTAAAAAGATTTAACCATCTCTATAAAATGGTTGATATTGTGCGCATCGATCATTTCATAGGCTTTGTAAGGTACTGGAAAGTACCATTTGGTGAACAAACTGCAATTAACGGAAAGTGGGAAAAGGGACCCGGAATAGATTTTTTTAAACATGTAAGGAAAAAGTCAGGAAGTTATCCTATAATTGTTGAAGATTTGGGTGCAACTACAAAAGAAGTATTTAAATTGAGAGATCAATTGGGTTTTCCGGGAATGAAAATACTTCAATTTGCATTTGGCAGCGATGGCGGAAATGGGTTTTTGCCACATCTTTATATTCCAAACTCAGTGGTTTATACCGGTACACACGATAATGATACACTTATAGGGTGGCACAAAACATTGAACAGAAATGAACGAAAGTTTATTAAAAATTATATTGATTGCAAAGAAACTAACATTAACTGGGATATGATCAGGCTTGCGTGGTCATCGGTAGCCGTGTTTGCAATTACTCCTTTGCAAGATGTACTCTCTTTGGGTAGTGAAGCTCGCATGAATACTCCAGGAACCAATTTAAATAACTGGAAATGGAGATACGAATCAAACCAAATTACCAGAAATATTAAGTTCGATCTAAAAAAAATCACTAAGCTTTACGCAAGATAGGTTTCCGAATTATTAAAAAATTGATACTTGTTTTAATATTAATGATGGTAGTTGAAACAATTCATATCTAGTTATTTAGTTTAAAATTTGTATATTTGATTTTATAAACATTGCAATACAATTAACAAAATTCTTAGAAGTTATGAAAAATATTTTCCTTAAACTAACTGTATTAATAATACTTATAAATTGTTTTTCATTCAAAACATATTCTCAAAATGAGGATAAATATGTTATAAATCTGAAAACCACCATTTATACTTCATTTATGCAAACAGCCAGTATGAAGATGAAAGAAATATTGAGCAATACATCCATTCAGATCATTTCGCAATCAGAATCGACAACAAAACTATACTACGAATTTTATATAAATGAGGAAGGTTTCAAGCAAATGGATTCGCTTTTACCAAAAATAGGCTATATTTCAGAAAAGAACATTACCACCACCAACAACAATGATAGAATATCAAAGATAAATCTTGAAATAGAATACCTGCAAAAGAAAAAAGAAGCATATGACAAAGAAATACAAAGCATGACAGAGAAGAACGACCGCTATTTTAATTATTGGAACGAAATAAGAACCATAGAAAAAGACATATTTGACCTGAAAACCGAATTAAGTAGCTTCGAAAAAGACAAAAAGTATGCAGTAACTTTATCAATTTATGACGAAATGCACGATTATACCGATACAAAAGTCAGTTGGGTGAATATGCCTGGTGTTGCCTTCGATTTTCTTGTTATAGAATCACCAAAGTCATCTATTTCAGCAAAACAATATATGGGATATGGCATTAAATACCTTTTTACCAGAGGCAAAAGTTATGCAAATATTGGAGCATTAAAAGAATATTCCAGCGAAATTCCCGACACTACGCGATTCAAAGAATTGTTTTATATTGGTTTCGGACAAGATTATTATTCAAAACACTTTGGAAGAGGAAAAAACAAATGGATGAACCTTTATACAGGTTATAATGTTGGAGGTTTTTTTGCTACAGGTGACACAAAAAAGAAATCTATCATATACCTCACGCCCTATCTTGGAGTAGAATTATTTAAAAACCAATATATTCTTATTGATAACAGGGTAGGATATTTTGTACCCTTTGCAGAAAACAGAAATCTAAGAGGAATCTCTTATAGTTTTTCTTTTAATTTTGTATTTTAGTGTTATGTTAATTATTATAGTTATACTAAAATTGCTTATAACTTACGATTCTTCATTGTAAACTCAATATTGTACATCTAATTTGATTATGCCTTAATAAAAGGATCATTGAAAGATTGATTGGGTTCCAGATACAGCATTTCATTAAAAAACTCCTATACAAATTGGATAATTATAAAGTTAAACGCAAAATAAAATCCCCCTTTTTCTCATTATAGTCGATAACATCTTTTATTGGCACTTTAAATGTTTGTGCAAACTTCTAACTAAAATAAATATTCTTTAGGTCTGATTAAATAATAAGCGCAATAAATGATTAAACGACAAATTCAACAAAAACAAAAATCAACACACAAGACTTTACCAAGCTAAAATATATAATTTGATAATACCCTTTATTTTTGTAATTTTGAGGTATTGGACTTATCAGTCAATGATTGATAAAGTGAGGATCAGGGAGGTATCTCATATTTATTTTGGTTAAAAAACACAATGAAAAAACAAATCATATATAAAGGTCTTCTGTTCTTGCTCCTGTTTGTTTGTCAAGTTTGTTTTGTAGATGGGCAAAACACCAATAAAAGACCTGATTCCTGGTCCGTGAAAATCGAAAATCCCTACCTTAAAAATTTATGGAAAGTAAATGATACCCTCTTTAGAAGTGAACAACCAGACAAGATCGATTTTGCTTATATAAATAGTTTGGGGTTCAAAAGCATTCTCAATTTACGTTCCAAACACCTTGACAAAGGCTTTATTGGAAACCTTAACATTATTGAATACAATGTAGAAATGGAAGCAAATGATTTTACGGAAAAAGAAATCATAGATGCTTTAAAAGTAATTCGGTCTTCTCCCAAACCCCTCCTTGTTCACTGCTATCATGGAAGCGACAGAACCGGAGTAATCATGGCCATGTATAGAATTATCTTTCAAAACTGGACAAAAGAACAAGCACTTAATGAATTATTAGATGGAGGATATGGATTCCATACTTCCTATAAAAATATTACAAATTACATAAAAAATGCAAACATCGAAAAGATTAAAAAGAAAGTACTTAAATAACTTCTATACAAATTAAATACAAACAATTAATATGATATTAGCTGCTGCTCAAACAAAACCTAAACGAGGAAATATTCAGGAAAATTTAATTGACCATTATAGATTGATTGAAATTGCTGCGGATAAAGGTGTGAATTTAATTGCATTTCCGGAGATGTCAATTACCGGCTACGAACGAGAAGAGGCAGAAAGTTTGTGCTTTTCCAGCAATGATATGCGCTTAAATAAATTGATTGAATTGTCAGTTGATAAAAAAATTACAATTATAGCTGGTGCTCCTATAAAGATAAATTCTGATTTATTTATTGGCAGTTTTATAATACAAGCTGATAATTCGGTGATGATTTATACAAAACAATTTCTGCATCCGGGTGAGGAAGAATATTTTAAATCATCTTTTGATTACAATCCAATGATAAGAATTGGTAATGAAAAGATTTCTTTTGCAATTTGTGCTGATATTGATAATCCTTTGCATCCAGAAAATGCCAGCAAAGCAGGTTGTTCTGTTTATATGCCTGGAATATTTTTCTCTCCCAAAGGAATACCATCGGCACACAGTATATTGAGCAATTACGCTAAAAAATACAACATGAATTGTTTAATGTCTAATTTTAGTGACGAATCGTGGGGGCAAGCTGCTGGTGGCAGAAGTGCTTTCTGGAATAATCAGGGGGAATTGATCGCAGAAATGAATGATACCAATTCAGGTTTATTAATTGTTGAGAAAAAAAATGAAATCTGGATAGGGCAAATATTTAATGATTAGAAAAACTAAGCAGCATAAAAATACTGCTTAGCAATATTCTTTATTTTGTTAATCTCCATCTCTTGCTTGTATTCGATCTACAATGCAATCAACACAATGTAACCATCCTTATTGTTGAAAAAGTTTTTCAAAAGGAGTAAAAGGTTGTAAAGGAATCACTTCAAATTCTATTAAATTGTGTTTAACCAAAGGTAGTTCTGCCAGGTCTTTTTTTGCATCCTCAATGCTGTCGCATTCAAGTATTATTGCTGCACCAGGTCTGTCGCCCCTCATATACAATTCCCGATATACACCTGATTTATACATCTTCCAGGCATGCTCTGCTTCTTCCTGCAAATGCGGGAGAATTTGTTCCAATGTAACTCCAGGCAAAGTTTTGTCTATTGCTAATATTTTCATACGTTTCCTTTTTTAAATTTATTTTGTTTGTAATTCTTTACCAATGCTCCATGCTTTTCCTAATTTATGACCAAATGACCAATAATTATTATCGGGCATGGTCAAAAAGAATGCTTTCATATCATCAAAAAGAACAGTATTTGATTTTACCAATTCCGATTTGCAGAAGGCTTCTTTAATTTCGCCAATTATCAGTGTATTTGATGGAAGTTTAATGCTTTCAACCACTGAACATGCAAGATTAAGTCCACATTCCTTAATGAGCGGAGCATTGTTCAATGTCCCATAAAAAGTATTAAAAACATTGGATTTATCTGTTTTATCTCCAGAAACAACACCCACAAAATCTGTTTGTTTTAGGATGTTCTCACCCGGAAAATTAACACTGAATTCTTTATTTTCTAACACTCCTTTTAAGGTATGATGATGTGTGCCAATACCCATGGCAAGCATGGGTGGATTTGCATTGATTCTGCAAATCCACCCTACTGCCATAAAATTATCTTTCCCATTTACCTTTGCTCCCAATATGGTCATAGGCATTGGAATATAAACATTATTGCTGATCTTAACTTTCTCCATATATATTATGAATTTTGATAAGCCATTGCAAATGTTTTAGCAAACTCTTCGAAAGTAGTAGGAGAAGAATTTTCTGGAGTTCTTTTATGTGCATTTAACATTGTTCCATTGTTCATTCCATCTGCCAGGCCTGTCATCAAACCTGCTACATTCTCTGAACAGAAACCTGCCATAACCATTCCTTTTATTGCATCTGCATTTGGAAACTGAACATACTTTAAATCTGGTTTGCCAATTTCTTTTCCAATAATTCCGGTGATTTCATTATAACTTATGTCGCGTGGACCAAGTACATACTCTATACTATTACCTTTAAATTGCAACTCAAGCAAACGTTTAACAACCACAGCAGCAATGTCTTTAGATGCTACTAAAGGAAATTTAATATCTCCTTTAACAGGTGAACCTGCCATTCCCATTTGTTTAATGGTACCAATTTGTCCGAATACATTTTCCATAAAATATGTAGGACGTAAATTTAACACATTAACATCCTTCAATGTAAGAAATAGCTCTTCCATATCTCCCAGTCCGTCAACTATACCGGCACCATTGCGCAAATGAGCACCAATACTGCTAAGCAATATTACATTTTTAATACCATTTGCCTGAACAGCATCTCTATAATTGGCAGCAATTTTTCTTTGTTCACTTCTAAAATCATTTGAATGAAAAGAAGGAGGAATTAGACAAAAAACTGCAGTTGCTCCTGCAAATGCTTTTTTAACAAATACAGGATCATTCACATCTCCAACCAAAGCTTCAGCACCGGCTTTTGTAAATTCTTTTAGCTTATCCGCTGAGCGTCCTATAACTTTTACTTTTTCACCTTTTAATAGCAATTCGTTTGCTACTATTTTACCAATATTACCGGTTGCACCGGTGATCACATAATTTTTCATTGTTTTTAAATTTTAAATTAATAATAAA
>DYDE01000017.1 GCA_020718065.1 Marinifilum sp.
AGGTGTATATACACGACTCGTATTGCGGTAGATCTCTATAATTGCAGCAGGGATACTTTTGCCATATATTGTGTTTGCAGCATATGAAGCATAGGTTATAGATGGAAAATAATTAACATTAGGAATAGTATGTTCAATTGATTTTCTGTTTGATAAATAAATATTTCGGGTTATAAGGGAGTTATTTCCACCATTACCAAATATGTAAACTCCGGCATCATTATTTATAAACGTATTTGGTATATATTGGTTCTGGCTGTTTTTTCCTACATAACTCATTGTAAAATGCCATATAAAATTCACTCCATGGAGACAATTTTTAAAAGTATTACCATAAATATAAATGGTATCAGTGTTGCGGAGATAAATTC
The DNA here is from genome assembly GCA_020718065.1 of Marinifilum sp. Classification (GTDB taxonomy): domain Bacteria; phylum Bacteroidota; class Bacteroidia; order Bacteroidales; family CG2-30-32-10; genus CG2-30-32-10. The sequence continues at coordinate 372 of DYDE01000017.1, forward strand.
CATTATCAAAACCTTGTATGGTATTTGAATATACTTCAGTCTCCTTATTATCATATGTATAATCCAGTAAAACAAGGCCATTATATTCTAATCCGGAAACATTTGATTTAAAACCAGTAACCACATTATTATGAAAAAGATTTTTTATTCCTTCAAGCGCAACCCCACTCAATGTACCAGCAGCATTTATACTTGATGCAGTAATGTTGTTATTATAAATTTTATTTTCATCTCCTGAAACCGTCAAAATGTAGCTAGCAATAGGATATACCGAAGACATTATCATCGTATTATCATGAAATTCAGATAAATTGGTTCTAAAGTTATATATAGAATAAAAATATCCCATACCAACTGCATAATTATCAAAAAAACAATGATGTATATTAAAAGCGGTACAACTATAAAGTCCTATACCATACGCATTTGTTGGACAATTAATATTACCTGCTTTAAAATTTACATTTTTTAGTTCAGAATTGTTGTAATTGTAAAAACGAATGTTACCGTCAATATTGCAAGGATTTATAATAGATACGTTAGTAGTGTTATTAATTTTACCATCGATAACTAGTTTTTTTTGTATGGTATGAATTTGATCTTCAAAAGAGGGTAAAGCACCATAGGTTAGGGTTACTATTGAAACATTACTAAAAACAATATTGACGAATTCTGTTTGTGCATAATTCGATTCAAAAATAGCCCACCTCAGGCAATATGGCCAATTAAAACTTGGATTGTTGTAATTAGTTTCATTCATCCCCTGAACATCTCCTGCATCTGAAACAGTAATGGTAGTAATATTGCCATTCACAACAACCTGCGCTGTCGTCTTATTGCAATTAAAAGACAAAAACACTATCGCAATGAATAGTATTCTGATAATTTTGCTACTTATAAAACTTTTCATTCGTGTTGGTATTTATAAATTTTCTTTTTCACATTTTTAAAATTTCGCACGGATTTATAATCCGTGCGAAAAGTATTTAAGGTTTTGTAAAACCAATGGGTACTTTTGGTGTTTCAATTTTTTCATCAGAAGGTATTCCATTGGGTGGATCGTTAGGTAGCTCATAAGTGTTTTTTTCAACAAAAGTCTTATAAATAGGCGCAGGTGTGCATCCTGTAAAAATATGAGGTTGCCATGACCATTTTTTCGTAATTTGGTTGTACTTCCACATATATCCACCATTTGAAATACCAGTAAAACTGCCATTTTGGTCGCACAAACTTCTAATATCCAATACAGGAAGCCATTGTCTTGCCTGCTTATTTAAAGTATATTCATAATAAGTGAAATTATACTCAATATTTTGGTTAGAACAATTGTTACCTTGAGGAAGGCCAGAAAGGCAGTTACAGTTAGGTCCGCCAACTCCGAATTCCAGTATTGTATAAGATTGTCCTGGCGTATTTCCATTAGTAAAAGTAGGATGTATATACGCTATATTAGATTCTCCCCATGTTCTGCAGTCAGTATCATTGCATCTCCATGTAGTAATAGGGCATTGCGATTTGCATTGTACAACCATTTTATTAACAACTTCTTCAACATCTTCCCAAGGAACGACATTTTCTTCCCCATTCATACAAACACCAATAATATAGCAACGATCAGTAAACATTTTAATAACTTCATCTCTAAATTCATTGCGTCTTGCCTCACATTTATCAATGCAATCATTGGTAGAAATCAAAGCCTGAACCTGAGAATATGATAGATTTTGAAATATTGCGGGAGTAGTTGGAAACTCAGTTTTTGCTTCGCATAACCAAAAACTTGCAAAAAAACCACTACGTTGATAAGGAATATAGTCCATACTTCCATAATAACCATCAGGTGGAGAATACCAATTGGTAGCAGTGTTCTTTTTATCGCAATCTAAATCACATGTCGCAGAAAGAGTTGGAGGCATAAGATTATTAAAATCGGTTGCTTTAATTTTTTCATAAAAGGTATATCTTTGTCCATTAGCCCAATTGAAGTGGTCGTATTTACAAGTATAAAATCCTTTATCGCAAAAATTGCAGGGTTTGTATTTGCCAATAACCATTTCATCCCAACCACAACAAGGAATTCTATTTCCATTGTTATCAACACACCAGTTGGGATCGTTGAAACAAATACTGTATTCAAAATCTTTAAGCATTGTATTATAATCACAATTAACTAAAAGACAGGGGCTACATGTTCCTAAAATAGCAGATTCCCATTCGTAATATTTAAAAGCATAAACAGGATCGTAGATGTTGGGAAACATTTTTCCTAAAGTTCCAACAATAAAAGTCTTATCAGCAAAAGTTTCATCCCTATTATATTGTATAAAATCAGGTGAAGTATAATTATTATTTGAAAAATCATTCTTTAAATACACAAACCTTTCAATTTGGTTTAAATCATTATATTTTCCATAAGGATAGTGCGTAGAATAAGGAAAGTTAGAATACCTATAAAGTGCATTGTCAGAAATAACCTGAGGAATGTTATTCGTAGTCCCATAGTTATAAGTAAGCACATCTGCAAATTGGTACCCAGTACATTCAAGAAATTGTAATACCGCATGTTTTCCCTGAACAATAGCATTAGATAAAATAGTTTCATTAGGGTCAGACACTTGTTTTCTCATTTTCCAGGATAGGGTTTTATTACCAAGCCATTTGACAAATCTTTTAATGATATTATTCTCTTTATCTTTATCAAAATGATCATCATGAGTTTTACCACCATCGCCTGGGTTATTATTATCTACACCCTTGGAAACATTGGCCTCATCAGGATTGCCAGTAGGGAAAGTGCTTTTCTCACCGCAATATTCTATAATTATCTGTTTAACAATTGATTTCCAACATTGTGCTATCTCAGCACATTTATAATTCGTATTTGGAAGCTTATCCTCGCTTTGATTTCCGGAACAAGGATCTGTTAATATTGGTATTGGAGGTGTATATTGACCAGGAATAATCAATGGATCAGGAACAATTTGTTCGGTTGTCCCAATCATATCAGGATAATAATAATCGGTAAGCATTTTAAACACCATCTTGTTAAAAGTACCTTCATATATTGCCGGCGCTAATAGCTTATTCCATCCCTGCATCAAAGGGTCAGAAGCTATACTTCCCCCACTACTAATCCCTGCATAAAGAATATTTATTGCAGTTTCATCGGTAGCTGATCTGGCGGCATTAATCATAGAAATTGCATACCCTTCGAAATCAGGAATCTTTTTCAGGTATTCTCTAGCCAAAGGATCTGGAAAATCAGCTTCTGATAAATACTTGCCACCAATATCATTCATGTGGTCAATATAATTTTCGTCAGGTATAAAAAGCTTATGAATGTTTGGGTTAGTATTTGCAGGATCATCAATATAAGCTCTGATCAGTTTAAGATCTGTTGGGCTTGGGCACTTATAATCAGGGGTATAAAACAAATTTACTACTAGCTCACAACACCTTGATTTAAGTATAGTATGATCAGGAATTAGTTCAGGTGCTGTTTGCGTTGGTGGGTATGTTGATGGTGTAATATCTGCTCCGGTCTTACTCTTTATTATTACGGTATATGGATTAGGGTGTTCACCATCTTTAAAAAGTTTATACTTTGTGTCAAATTCTGCAGTAAAAATTATATTATACCATAAAGTCGTTCTGTCATCAGGCGTAAAATTTGTAAATCCACCTGGTGTTCCTCCATTGGTTGAAGGGACATAATGATTCATGTAATAAGCAATTTTATAATAATCATTATAAAAATTAAATAATTCCTGATCACAAAAAATTTTATCTAGTGATGTTTTTACCCATTCGGAAATTCTCTCTAAAGGAAGATTAACACCATTAGAAGGGTTTGAGATACTGACAGAGTTATCAATATCCGGATTGGGGGTTAATTTCTTTTCAATTATATATTCCCCGCTAAAAAGCTTATTTTTTAAATTAACAATATTGTTATTGGCATCTATAAAATCCTTTTCAGGGTCATATTGAATTAAAATATAACCTTTTTGCAAGGATGTTTGTTTAACAAAGTCAGGTAAACTACTTATTTTCTTAGGTATTGCATAAATTTTTTCAGAACCATCAAGTTTAGAGATGGTAACTTCTAAAATATAAGAACAAGAAAGTGTAATTTTAGCACATAATTGCTCAATATCAATTTTATCAATTTTATATGAAAAATCAGACAAATTTGTTGCCTGAAAAAAATTAAACTTTTTGGAACTAATAAAACTTTCACCTATTTTAGTATTATTTGAAATATCAGCAACAATTTGAACTGGGTTGCTCGTGTTGTCATCAAAAGGGTTTATTTTATCGTTATAAATAATTGATGTGGCAATTGTTTTGCCTTCCATATTAACATAACTAGTGGTAGAAATATTGTTGGGGTCGGTAGTAGTAATTTTTTGAACAGTATTAGGGTATGGAGCTTCATCACCAAACAACCTAACCAGCTCAATTTTTGAAGCAGTTTCAAAAGTTGTTTTTGTGGTTCTTCCCATATTTTCATTTTGATTACCCACCATATGCGTTATACCAACACCAGACACTTCAACAACATTTCCTGTATTATCATCAGCATATATTGTTCGGCTAAAAGGGTATTCCTGAGCATTAGGTACCGTGATGTCGGGTTGCAAATAATTTATATCAGAATAATAATTAGTAATATCCCCATACATTTTATCAGGTTTAAGATAATTGCCATTCAAATCAAAATTTTTCGAAGAATACACTTTACCTTCGCTATCCACAACCAAATCCTCAATATAACCAGCTAAGCGGTTTTCTCCTCTGTAAGGAGCTGGAAGTGTTTGTATTGATGGCCTTCCATTTCTGTCGAGAATAATCTGCTGCACAATGGTTTTATTATCCGATTGATTATAAACCTGTTTTTGTTTTACCTGATTTAAAACAGTAGCATAGGTAATATTTTCGCTTATTTTATTACCTTCAGTGATAACTTTGCTATAAATATAATTGATGTTTTTATCCTTATCATTATAATAAAAAACCCCTTTGCTATCAATGTTGCCATTAATTCCCTGATATATGCCATCAGTTAAACACTCAGACCAAATACCATAATTCTTATCATTTGCAAAACCCCCTTCCATTGTTCCTATAGGTCTTATTCTCCATGCATAATAACCATTTCCCTCACCCATAGTTAAAACTAAACCGATACTATTACTTTCTAACTCGAGTTTCATAGCCTGACTCCAATCAATTTTTGCATATATTTTGGTTTCATCTGAATTATACGGTCTTTCCATTGAGGTGTTATATAATTTCAACAATTGAAATTCGTAATTGGGTAACTTCATTTCGTTTTCTGGTTGCGATGTTGTTGACCATTTAAATAGTACAGATTTATCCATATTGTTAACAACAGGCATTATTGTAACGTTTTTATTGCTAACATTGATACCAAACTCAAAATCCTCAGTAATACAAATTCTAATATTATTAGTTGCTCCAGAAAAACTCTGAAGAGGTGATATTCGCATATCAGTTAAAACAATGTTTTGTAAAGTAATTTTATTGATGCTAAATCCTGTAGAAGTATTAGAAAACCCGTTAATATCGTTAGATACATATTTTATCAAATCCACATATTGCATTTCTACTGGATTAATATTGGTAATATTTAAAGTACAGGTCGGTAAAGTAATATTACTACCCCCATTTTGAGATAACACAACATTAAAGCTAACATTTAAATTAAACAATGCACTTTGGTCATCTTTTCCATAATATGCCTCATCTAAAAATAATTTAATAAAATACCCTCCTTTTTTAGCATAAAAATTTTTAACACCATTTTGACTACCATACCAATTTTCTAAATTATTCAAATCTAAAAATGTATTTTGAGCAGAATTGGTTGGTTTTAATGTTTTTGCAGCAAAATTGAATTTTCCCATTGATTGAGTAAATCCAATTTTACAAAATGCAATCAATATTAATATACAAATAATTGATTTTTTAATTTTTTTTGTATTCATCTTATTTAATATTTTTAGTATTGTCAATAAATTCATAACCATAAAATTTTTTCTGAAAACTACCAGTTGAGGTAAAAATTTTCGAGTAGGCATTTAATGAAACCTTTTTTTTATAATTAAAGTCAACAGTATTATAAATTGTTGTTTGTTGAATAATATTTTCAGTATCTTCAAAATAAATGTTAACCTCTTTTAACATTTCTTTTGATAAGCTATATTTATAACTAGCATATTTTATATGGTACTTATCAGAAATTGACTTTAATGGTTTCATATATACTATTTTATACTTTTCTCCTTTAATATTTGCTTCTTCACATTTTATAACCAAACAAGTTTTTATTAATGTATCCTGCAATTTGATTGTATTATCAACATTATCCTTATCATTGCCAATATTACTAAATCCTTTTATAATCATTTTTTGCTTTCTAAGTACCATATATGAATTTTTTTTATCAATATATAATGACATTAAATCGCTATCATAATATAAAATATCAGCAGATTTTTCAACTTTAATATTGGTAGTTGTAGGGTTTAATTTTGCAGAACAATTATATACACTTGTTATATTTACATCTAAAAAATAAACATTCTTACCAGAGGGCACAGACATTGATGCCATTTTTTTTACATAATTATAAATGTATTCTTTACATTCATCATTTTTTTGTTGTGCATTTGAAAAAGTGTAAAAACCTAGCAAAAAAGATATCAGAAACAAAGTTATTTTATTCATATTTAAAAAAATCTAAGGTCTGGCAGTGGATTTTATTACGTTATATTGTGTTTCCTGCAGCGTTTTCATACCCTTTTCGGTTTCAACCATCTTTCTAACAAGCTGTCCTTCGGCATTATATTGATAAAACATTCCAAAATGCTGGTCATCAAATTGAGTCAGTAATTTTAAAGTTCCTTTATCATATACATAACAAATCGCTTTAGCATCACTTGGTTGCAATCTTAAATCATCAATAAAAGTATTAGCACCAGAAGCTGAAATTGAAATTGTTACTTTGGTTGTATTAACAAACTTTAGTTCTGCTTTATATAAAGACCATACACCTGTTTGTGCAATTTTTTCAACAAAAATATTATTCGAAGATTGATTAATAGTTATTTTATCAGCCATTGGTTCATTAGACCAAAACATCATTATCATTCCTTTATTTATTAAATTATTTGTTGGTGTGACTTCAATTTCTAATCCAGATGGGGAACTGATATGTTTAGATTTAAAGCCTGAATGACACGGAGCTCCTGCCAAATCTGATTCGTTTTCAAAATCAAAAAACAGTATTTCACTTCTTTTCGCATTTTGAGCAATCATAATTGGTTGAGAAAATTTATAGCTCTGACCAAATAATACAGCACTATAAGTATCTAGTATATCTTTTTCTTCCAAAGGAATTCCTCCAGGAGAATATTTTGTTATTTCCGTAGTTTTTAACCATTCACTACCATTGTTGGTAGAATAAAAATCAAACGGAATAAATTTCTTAAACAAACCTTCTTCATATATTTTACAACCATCATCCTTCTTATTTTTAATATCGGTTTTATAAACATAGGTTTTATAAGGGCGATAAATCAAATTAAATGCAGTTAGCAGTTTAGCATAATCTTTTCCTACATTATAATATTTTATAATACCATCATCCAACCAATCAGAAACATTTAATCCCTGTTCATAAGTTGTAACAGATGAACTTAGAACATAACATGTAGGCCCACTTGTGGACAGGTATTCCGGGAAATGCCATTCATGTTGATCTGTACCTTCTACTTTGACATTCAAATGATAGGTTGTATCTCCATCAATACCATAAGTAACAATATTTCCTGCAGATGATTTTAAATCATTCATATTAGCAGTATTATCGGTTTTCTTTCCCATTGATCCATATATCCAATGTGCAGGAATGTTTAAACTATAAATGGATCCATCATGTATTCCATTAGGTTCTGATGGTGCTGGAATTTTATCATAAGTATCCCAAGTTTTTGTTAAAACAGGATTACCGGTAGCATAATCAAACGCAATATTCTCAACTTTAGATTTTATACCATCTTTATATATGGTAGTAGATTTTTCAATAATTGGATATTGCATTATTTTAGAAGACACATGTGTTTTAAGTATGTTTTCATTCCATGAGAAAGATAAGTCTGCAGAAGGGTAAAACGGAGGAAACCAAGTAAGACCAACACTTATGTCTAATTCTGCCTGAAAATCTATATTAAATGATCTGATTGATTTATCTTCAATTGCGACATCCGTTTCTTTCCCTGGGTTAACCCATTCCCATGTTTTTACTTTATCCACAATCTTCATCATTCTGACCTTTTCTCCAGGATTAAAATAATCTTTGGTCATGGAATAGACCAAATTATTGTTTTCATCAAATGAACTTTCACTTTTTAATAAACCATTAAAATTTGTAATAACAAATTTATATCCTTGAGAAGCCCAAACTTTTCTGGATGTAAAATTAATAATACCAGCAGGTATAGTTATAAAATCATGCTTGGTGTTTTCTTCCAAATCAGTCCAGTCAACAGTATTTCCATTAACATCATATATAGGATTATCCTTTTCAAAACTATATGATTTATCAAAAGGATAATCTTTAACTGTATAATACTCATATATAGAATAACCTGTTCCTGTTTTACCAGAGTGAATGTTTTTTACTTTAACTTTTGAATAACCAACCGATGGTCCTGGTAAAATACTCTCCCCTATTGGACCTTCACTACTTTCCTTATTGGTACCAACAATGTGTCTGCTGAACCAGCTTTGTTTTTTCTTTGGCAAATAGGAAACCAATGCATTTTCTTCACGTATTGCCATAGGTTCATTTGTTGCCACACCGCTCGATATGTTTATTTCTACTTCCTTTTCATTAATTTTAATTTTTTCAGTTGTAGTATAATTATATTCATTTCCGTATATAGCCGCATCTCCATTTTCAATACCTGCATCATACATAAGTAATCTTTTAACTCTAATCCCACCACCTAATTTGGATTTCCCCTTTGGTAGTGGCAATTTCAAATAAGACAATTTACAATTATAATAATTTGCAACACTATTCTTTGGTAAAGGTGATATTAGCCAATTATTTAAATTTACTCTAAGACTAATCATCTGAAATAAAGGCTGAGCAAATAAATTGACTGCTTTAGAAATAGTTAATTCATCTGGTTCTCCTGTTAAAGTATTAGCAACTCCTTCTAAATTTTCTAAATATTTTTTACCCTGCCGGTCATTAGGAAACATACCTACCCTATTGCTACGATAAAAATCAAAAGCTGCCTGCCTTGGCCCTTCAACATTGCCCTGCTCAAAATTTCTACGGTCTAATCGAAATATTAAGCTATTTGTGCTTGCCTCATATTCTATACCAAATTTATTATCTTTTTTTAGAATTGTGGTGTATCCTGAGATGTATTCAGAATAAGGATCATCTAGCTTAGGATTTTTCCCAATTAATGCATATAAAAACTTATAGTATATTTTCTCTTCCTTAAAATAATCATTTAAATCAACTGCATATCTGCTCATCATCGCATCATATGATTCACCTAGGTTTTTAGTAGGGTAATTGTCCTCATTTATTCCCAAATCTTCCATATTAATATAGTATTTGGAACTGCCATAATCTTCTTCTGAAACAATATCATTTAATGGATTATCAGGATTAAGCAAGCTGACCAAAGCCATTGCTTTTCTATCCTGAACATTATTGTAATCATTTTGTTCGTATTCTATAAGTATATCACCACCTGAAGGTAATTTTATTTGTTTTAGTTGCCATGCTCCAGGATCAAACTCAACCTGATCATTATAAATACCTTGATAAAGAAAATTTTGCATTTTATTTTTTCTTTCCAATCCATTGTATTGTATATTTCCCCAACCATCTAAAATATAAGGAGCATAATTCGGATTTTCTTCAGTAATGGTGTATTTTTCACCTAAATTAAAAAAATTCTGCATAGCATCTGTTTGTGGAAATAAATCCTTTACATTTGAGCTGAATTCATCTTTTTCTTTATAATTGTACTTAAATTCATAAGGGCTAATTTTTGCATTAACAACACCATTATATTCTGTCCAAACTTTTGTTAGTGTCAATTTTCCTGTATTCTGATTTGGATTATTGTTTGGGTACAAAGAATTTTTATTATTTGGAGAATTATTAACCAAAGAGTATTCGTATTTAAAATAAACAGTTTTAATTAATTTCTTATCATTAATATCATTTTCATAATTGTCACCTTTTGCATATAAACAAATTTTATCTAGTTTTTTTTGTTGATATTCTCGGCATCCAACAGAGGTTTTGCTCTCTGAAAGCAAATCATAAGTATCAGATGGTGGTTTTGCTCCAAATGCATCCTCTCTCAAACTAGTATTAAATTCTGCTACATGCGTTTTTGTTTCAATTTTTTCAAGGTATTTGATTTCTCTTTCACCTGTTGAAACTGATGCCATATCATCTAATTTATTGGAAATTTCGTTTTTTGCGTAGGACAATCCAATAAAAGGATTCCTCCATCTGTACCATTCCGCATTTAACAATCCTTCATTTGAATAACTAAATTTAGTCCATCCTCCAAAATCTGATTTATCAAATCCACTCAACCCCAAATCAATATAATTTGAATTTGTTATACTTGATATTAAATAACTACTGACATACTCTTTTTTCTTAACTTCCCCCATAACAGTGGTGTGTTCACCAACATTAACGGAATAATTGTTCTTTAGATACATTTTTTTAAAAGCAGTTGTATTGCAATTAGAAATAGAAGTACTGCTATTATCACCAAGCAGATCGAAAACATTGATTGATAAATTGGCTTCGTTCTTCGATTTAATTACATCTTCAAAATTATAACATAAGCCATATTCATTAAAAATCTTAAAGCCCTTTGTTGTTTTTTCAATATAAGAAGAACTGCTTTTACTATTATTAACTTGTGTATTAATATAGTCATCTTTGTTTACAGTTAAATAACCTTTTGCAGCTCCAGGGAAACTAGGATTTTTATATATTTTATCATTTGGTGTATTATTGTTTCCAATACAAAAATTTCCACCTTTGTCGTTATTAAATTTATAAAACACCTCTTCTTGTTTATATATTTCGTTATAAACATTCGTTCCCTCAAAAGGAGTTTTCCATCTATCAATATCAGTTTGCGAATAACCCATTCCTAAATTAATCCCGATTCCTAAATTTGCACCAACACAGGTCTCTACACCTGTTCCAACCTGAAAATGCTTATTTTTCTTTTCCTGAGGGAAATAAATATTTGTTACAAGCGAATAGGGTCTAAAAGAGCCTCCTATTCCTTCAACGGCAACAATATATTGATCAGGAGAAGCAAAAGGTATTCCCAGAAACAAATCCTGTTTATCATACATCTGGTTTCTTTCTGTATTGTAATCTGTTATTATTTTACCAGCATCTTCATTTAAAGGCTTATTAGCAGTATTGTGAAAATTGTATCCACATACATCAATTTCTTCTTCTTCATTCTTATTCCATTGTAAATTAAAACTACCTTTAAATCCTTTCTCCACACCAACAGGTAAAATACTACCTCTAAGTGCAAAGCTTGTTGAAAAATCTACAGAATAACCTTTTGTTTCATTAATACTTGAAGGCATAGATGGCTCTAGAGCTGAATATATCATATATAAGCTTGGTGAAGTTATGGGTGAAACTAAACCAGCTCCAATACTTTTTAAATTTGGTTTAAACTCGAATTTTTTTTGAGCTTCTGCTTTTTTAACTTTACCTTTTAGTGCATCATCGGTAAGTTTGCGTTTGTTTTTTTTACTCAATCCAGAATAAATATTCTGAAAAGAAACATTTGCGCTAAAAGTAACACCAGCTGCATCCATATTCATACCAATATTTGCCCAGCCCTTAAAATTGAGACCAAAAGAATAAGATCTTGCAAATCCTTGATAATTATTAAACCTCAGGCTTCTTGTAGCAGAAACGCCAATTGATTGGCTAGAAATTTCCATATTATTTACATCGGTAACAGATAGAGTCCAATTCGGTCTCATTTTATTATAGTATGTAATCTTATCATATTCTAAATTGCCACCAACCATTTTGGGACCATAATCATCAGGAATCCCTTTAACATTCTTATTAATTGCACCAGGATTTAAAGTCCAGCCATTACCCACCCATGATGATTCTTCTTCACAGGTAGTACCGCTATGATAAGATAACGACAATGCGTAATCACCACCATCTGGCCCTGGTATATTAAGAATAGGTATATTATATGTAAGTGAGCCTGTAAAAGGATCTACCATATTTGTGGTTGCTACTGGCTCAAAACTAGAAAATTCCGGTGAAGAAGGGCCACTAGTTAAAGCATATGCTACAGTTGGGGTGAAAATTTCAAATAAAAAAGTTGTCAATAAAAATATTGCAATAATTTTAATTTTTCTGCTACTTTTTTTCATTTTTATTAATTTAATTTCAATATATTAAACTTAGGGATATTATGTATTTTTTCTTTTTTAAAAACAAAATGATTAATGCCGGTATCAAAAATTTTATCTTCAAAAATAAAATCTAAATCATCCTTATATAATTCACAATTTTTATCATCATCTGTAAATACGAGTACAATTGATCTTTTATCATCAATGTTATAAACATTTTCCATTGTTGATAAGACTGGGTAATAAACTTTATTTTGGGTTTCAATTCTCAAGTATTCTTCCGGATGAAAATTTAACATCAATATACGTTCTTTATAGTCTTCCATGTTTTGTGCATTGTAAAACAAGGCATCATTATTATCTACTTTTCTTAAAGGATTTATAGATATTAAAAAAGATTTACTCGAACTATATATTTTTTCTAAGCTATCTATGGTTTTTTTATCAATAATTTTATCTTTAACTTCCTTAAATACCAAATAGTCAGTAGGTAAAAATTTTACAGTAATCTCAAATTCATTGGTCGTTTTCTTCTTGGTTAAGCCATTTTTTTCATTATTAATAAATTTATAATAATCTGATTCACTAGTAAACTCTTTAGTACCACAGCTAATTAAAAACAACAATGAAATTATACTCAATATTCTAATCATTCAATTATTTCTTATAATTTTTATTCAAACCCTTAATAATATCTTCTGTTATGTCAACAGCATCTTCTCCATAAAGTATATTGCCTGTGTTGGTAACCCCTAAAACTATACTCAGATTGTGTTTTTCGGCATATTCTTTTATATAATCATTTATTTGGTTAACAGCACCTAATGATAATTTGTCTTTTTCTGTTGCAGAATTCTTCTCAGCATTTTCTTGGTATTTATTAATGTTTTCTTCCAGTTTTTTTATTTCTAATGCAAATTCAGCTTTCTGATTAGCAGATAAGCTTTTTTCTTTAATTTGGTATAATTCCATTTTGTTATTATATAAACTTACCAAGGTATCGTATTCTGATTGCCATTTGCTTAATTTCTGATCAAATAATTTACGGGCTTCAATCATACCTTCAAACTTTTCTAGTACTAATCCTGAACGGACATAAGCAATTCTTTTTTTAGACATGGTATTATATATTCCTAACCCCAGGTTAAATAAGATTAATACAATTATTGTTATTAAAAGAAATTTATTAATTTTCATTTTTATATATTTTTTAAATTTTTATATTCAATTCATTAATATTATAAAAAAAGTCTCATTTTAAGAGAACCTCTTAATTTTTATTAAAATAGCACAGATTTATGAGATAAGATTAAGACTTTGTTTTTAAAAAAAACAAATAGTTTTTTGGAATTTTTTTGGTTTCGTATTATATTTGTATGCCTCTCCATTTTTTGGTATGTATTAAAATTTTAGCGAATCATATGCAACCTCCGGGGAGGCTTTTTAATTGTGTGTTAATTCTCTAATTTTTATTAATTAAAAAAGTTCGGGTAAAAATACATTTTTATTTAATATAGAAAAAAATATTTTATTAACGGTATCATAAATTAATTTAACGGTTGATTTATGCATTCATATACCACAATTATTATTATATTATTCAAAATATAATTTGTGCAAATGTAAAAATAAAACAATACAAAATAAGTATTTTTACTTAATTGAATAAACTAATTGTAAAAATAAAGGTTAATAATTTATGCAATAGCCTTTATAATAAGGAATATCGGCAATAAAAAAAATATTTTTTTTCATAGTTTCATATTTATACATAAGATATTTATGTATAAAAAAACCACAAATTTTATAAACGAAATTGAAAATCAGAAAAGTATTGAATTGAATAAATTCGCAATGATTATTCTTGTTTCTGTTAATTTGAGAAAAAATCAGATTGAATAGAATATACCTTACTGTTAAAAATAATTAATAACACTTGTAAACTTGAAAACAGGTAAGGTGGGTAAGGTGATTTGAACAAAAGAAATGATATTCTGTATTTATATCAGAAATACCTGAAACTGTGAGCATATATATGAAAGGTATAAAAAAACGAACTTTTAATGGTTTTATCTTATCTAAATGAATTATTAACCAAATATAATATTTGAAAATGATTATTTTAACCCTGAATGCATTTTATAAAAACCTGCGTAAATTCCATTCTTCTCAATAAGTTCTTCGTGTGTTCCCTGTTCTGCTACATTTTCTTTATCTAAAACCACTATCAGGTCTGCCATTTTTACTGTTGTGAAACGGTGACTTATAATGATTGAAGTCTTATCTTTAATAATTTTTCTAAAATTCCGATATAATTCATGCTCTGTTTTGGTATCTAGCGAGCTGGTGGGTTCATCAAGAATAACAATTGGACTTTCGCGATAAAATGCTTTTGCTAAAGCCATCTTCTGCCATTCACCAATGCTAAGTTCTTCACTGTTTTCAAATAATTTTCCTAAAGTGGTATCATAACCTTTTGGTAATTTAGATAAAACAGAATCAATACCTGAATTTTGTGCAGCAATTTTCATATTTTGTTCATTGCAAGGTTTATTTATATCACCAAATAATATATTTTCTTTTGCAGTCATATTAAAAAGTACATAATCCTGAAAGACCACACTTATATTTGACATGAGGTTTTCTTTAACAATATTATCAGAAGAAATATCATCAAAAAAGATTTTCCCACTTGTTGGTTGGTAAAGTCCACAAATTAATTTAACCAGAGTTGTTTTGCCAGAACCATTTTCTCCAACAATAGCAACTGTTTTTCCTTTTGGGATAAATAGATTAATTTGATTAAGCACCCTCCTATCAGTGTTAGGGTACTTGAAACTAATATTCTCCAACTTAATTCCAATTTCTAAGGGATTAGGAAATTTCAAGCAATCAGAATTTCCATTAGTTGACGGTTGAAGTTTAAGGAATTCATTTAAATTGCTGATAAAAAGGTTATCTTCGTAAAGATTGGAAACACTATATAGCATTTCTTTCAAAGAACCAATTCCTTTTTGAAAAGCCATAAAATACATAACCATTGCACCAATAGTCAAATACCCTTCTATTGTTTGAAGGGAAATATAAGCAAAAGTAGAAAAAACAGCAAGAACAGTAAAAATATGAACGAAAACTTCTGAATTAGCTTTTTTTCTTATTATCTTAATTTTTTTATTTCGCAGTATCTCGTTAAGGTCTTGAAATCTTTTAATAAACCAATTACCAAGATTAAAGATTCTTATTTCTTTAGCAAAAGGTTCTCCTGTTAGAATGCGATGATAGTAAAAAAGCTTACGTTCATCATGAGTTTGACTTTGTTGCAATTCAAAAACTTTTTTGGCAAACCGTATTCTGATAAAATACTCTGGGAGAGAAGCAATAATAAGCACAATTGCTATTCCCCAATGTAAAGTGAGCAATAATATTGTTAATAATATAATAGAAATGGTACTTTGTAAAAATTGAAATATTCCATTTACTATTTTCACAGGTCTATATGTAGCCTCCTGCGAAGCTCTGTGAAACAAATCTTGATATTTTGAGTTTTCATAGTATTCAATTTCTAATTCAATTGATTTATTATGAATTAAACTGTTCATATAAGCATTCACCTGTTTATTCTGATGCTCTCTAACCAATGAAATATATGAGTTAACAATTGCTTGAATAAAATAGACAATTGCTGTTATTATAATAATTGTTAAAAGTTTATTTATAGCTAATTGTTTATCCTGAGTCATAATTGCCAATGTAACATTGTCAATTATTATCTTCATCAAATAAATAATAGTAACAGGCAAAAAACTTTGCAGAAAAGTTAATAATGCATTAATAGCAGTCCATTTCGAAGAACTTTTCCAGACAAGGTTTACAGCTTTTTGTAAATAAATGATATTATGTTTTAACATAATTTTGAATAAACTTATTTTGGATTTAAAATTAAATGTGATTTTAAAAAATGAGAAAATAAGCTTAATGGTATCAAAATTATAAAAAAAGGAAGATTTAAAATTGAAATAGGTATAATTAACTTATTTAAAAATAAATGGAAAGCTGTGTCTATTTTATATGTTTTGTTATTTCTTTTTATTTCAATGATTTTTCCAAAATAAAGATCTTCAGTTATTGGATTATCATAAAAAAACAAAGAATCACCTTTGGTAATTAACTTGTGCTGAGATTTATTTTTTCTAATTGCTATTATTCTGTGTAAAATTAATCTATTTACTGAACGAAATACAATAACATTTCCTGTTCTAAGTGTAATAAAAGGACTTTTTTTTATTAAAACAGTATTCCCATTCCTTAAATAAGGATACATACTATTCCCGCCAACATTTATTTGTACAGAATATCCTTCATCTAATAATTCTTTAGTAAATAGAATGATATTTGTATAGTCTATATTTTGTTTTTTAATTAAACTCATTATTTCGAATAAAATGAACAATGTTTCTATCAGGGATAAAACCTAATTCATATACGGGTAAACTCTGGCATATTTCACTACAGGCAGATATTAAGGAATTAATTAAATCTGCATTATAATTGTGTTGAATACAATTAGCCATTAATCTTGCAATAGCTTCTGTGCCTTTTATTTTTTTTGAGTAGTTCTTAGGCGATTGTTTGAGTAAAAATATATAATTTAAAGGAGCAATTTTAGGTATATCTTTATAATTCATAGGAGTATTAAACATAAAATAATTGTTATCCTTTTTTCGAATTACCAATCTATCATCATTTATTATTAAAGCTTCTTCATTGTTCCATATTTTCGAAATAGTGGTTTTTCCAATTCCAGAAACACCACTAAAAAGATAACCTTTATTGTTATCAAGCACTCCAGAAGAATGAATCATAATACCATCATTAAAAGTATTTATATAATATAGTATTAATGGACCAAGTGGATAAATAAAAGGATTTACCTCATTGTTAGAAATACTTATATTCCCTTTCTCGTAGTACATATCCCATTGTTTTGCTTTCCTATCAAATTCTACAATAATTTCAGGTGATTTATAATTCTCATGCTTATATATTTTGATAAATTTTCTTGCATTGGTTTCGCAAATGCACCAATTATAAAGTGAAAAATTACTATAATTTGTATTCTTTTCTTTAGCTGCATCAAATACAACATTATTATTGTTGAAAAATTCAGGAATAAAATTGCAAATTTGAATATTTACATTTGCTTTCTCGTTAGTATTAGTAATGAAATCAGCTAAATAATCGGGAATGATCAGTTTTATTGAATCATCTAAAGAGCATACATCAATAATGTAATCTGCAATTTTTAGCTGATATTGATTTTGATTATTCATTTATTTGTGAAAAAAAATACACCTAAGTTTATTTTTACTTAGATGTATTTATTAAGGTTGTTTATGTTTAATGATTAATTTTTAAAAGGACTTTCTCTTTTATTTTTTGAATCATCATTGTTAGATCCATTATTTCCATTGTCATTATCCCATGGACCACCAGGAGGGTCAGATTCTCCAGTCATCATTATCAATGAAATCTCATTATCTATAGTTATTTCATTAATAATAGGTTTAATATATTTTCTTTTCCCTTTCAAAATCTTATTATTTTAAAAATATTTATACAAAGATATAACAATATTTATTTAATAATTAATAGTTGGTTTATTTTAATTATAAAATTATTAATATCATTTAAAGCTTCTTTAAACTCAACATTATATTCTTCAACAACTTCCTCAGCAAGTTGATTGATGTTTTTGGTTCCATCAATTTTTTCCCATAAAAAAGCAGCAGTTTCATTTAATGTAAATATTGATTTCATATTTGCAATATTACCTGTTAAAGGAACCAGCATATATTCATTATTAATTTTTTTTGAAATAATATTTTCTTGCTTATCAATTAATGAATCTTTAGTTATCATAAATTGAAAAGCTATTTAATTATTATTTTTTTTGTAACATTTGAAGAACTAGTAAGTACTTTTACAATATAAATACCTTCAACAACAGATAAGTCAATTTTTTGCAAATTAGAATTATTTAGTTGTTTGTTTAATATTTGTTCACCTAAAACATTATAAATTTCAACTGTTGCATTTGTTTCATCTTGCAAATCAATTAAAACACTTTTATTTATTGAACTTATTTGTATTTTTGATGAATTAGTATTATTATTTATTCCTGAAGTTTGTTTACTTAATATTATTACAAATCTTTCATTATCAAACGTTTTTAATGTATTGAAAATATAAATAGGCTGTTTTCTTAAATCTTGTAAAGTATTTGTTTGATTGTCTTTTAAAAAGAAAGAAATATCTTTGTCAACATTTACAAAATCAAATGCTTTTAAAGTATATTCTCCGTCTATATTTGATTTAAAACCAAGAGGAATTGTTACAATTTTGTTGTTTGGGATTGAAATTCCATTTATACATAGTTCATCATTATCAGCTGTTAAAGAGAATAATTGAGGTGTATTATCATTATCAGTAAACATTTTTGTTCCATCAAATTCATTATCTAAATTATCTGTAGCATTTTTTCCAATTCTTAAAACTGTTTCGTCAGAAGTACCATCAATAGAACTAAGTTGTAATCTAATAATTGGAATAATGTTTTTGTAAAAGGCCTGAGTATTATGAGTTCTAGTAGTTAAGGGGATGTTTAAAGTTCCTGAAGTTTGTCCACTTACAACTTGAACATAAAAAGCATGAGTTGGAGGAATTACACTTGAAGTACCAGAAGGAGTGCCAACACCATTAATATATGACACAATAGAACCATTACTGGTTCTTATATAAAAACCATTAGTAAGATTTGTATAATTTGATGTAGTATTGTTTAAAACTTCCCAATCCAACCCACATGTATAAGGATTTCCAACTAAATTCCATCCATAATTATTTGGACTAGATTGTCTTACTAAGCCTCCTATATATAAATCAGAGTTATTTAAAGAACCTCCATTTAATTTAATTGTATTTGGATTGTCAGATCTAATAGTATAACCAGTCCCAACATTTAGTTTGCCATAAACTAATGTCCATGTAGTTGTAGAAGCATTGTAACGATAAACCAAATCGCTCACATTTGGAGCCAAAATGTTATTTAAAGGAGGAGTAAAATAAATTCCATTATGGATTGTTGTTCCTGGAACATAGATTTCTACACTTGGAGTCCCATCAATAATGTTTAGAGTGCCATTGTTAATATACGAACCTATTCCGGTTGAGGATGATTTTATCAGAAAATTTTTATTTACATTTAATGTTATACCACTATTAATTGTAAGATTTTTAGAGCTATTTAAAGTAAGGTTATAACATGTTGCTATAGCATTTACAATAACATTTCCATTAATAACCGCATTGGTATTAGCATCAGGCATTCCGTTATTCCAAGTTGATTTTCCATTCCAATTTCCATTTCTAGCAACAGTATTACCAACCCAAGAAACATTAACATCATCAATAGCTAAACCGTGAAGTGTTCCTTGGTCTGGATAATGCCAACGTAACATAATATAACTTCCTGAAGAAATATTTAAATTAGGAATACTTACATTTGAAAAAACAGTTCTATTAGCACTTGCATTTCCATCTAGCATTCCAGAACTCCCAGATATAATAGGGCTAGTAAAATCTAAAGCAGTAACTGCTGTCCATCCTGTATTGTTATTTGGAGTCAAATCTGTTATTGGTGTTGTAGATATTTTATACCAAAATGTTATTTTAGAAGGGATACTGGCACCACCAACATGCCACTGTTCACCAGTATAAGATACTTTAACATCTTCTATTGATGCACCCGAATTATTTAAAAATTGAACCCCCATAACAAAACCATTACTTCCAGTAGAAATACCACCCATAGCAATTTCGGGAAAGCCTAGACCCGTTTTCCAATAAGCATATCTGGTTGAATTCAATGGCTCTGAAGAACCATCATCACCAAAATAATTATCACTACCATTATTATCCTGCCAATACCAATTTATTAAAGTAGAATTATCATTCCATACACCACCAGATGGAGATAGGGAATTAAAATCCTGTGAAATAGAACTTCCAATAGTCATACTAATTTGTCCCCAACAATTGAGTATTAGCAAATTTAATATAAAAAAAATAATTACTCCTTTTAAATAAAGGATAGTATGGTATTTTGATTTCATAATTATGCGTTTTAAATAGATTAAAAAATAAATAAGTAAAAACACATACAAATATAGTGAAAATTACTGAATTACAAAAGAGTAAAATTACTTATTTTTAAATACCATAATTAGATTTTATTTTTTTAGTTGGTGGATTATTTCTTTTTTCAACTTAAAAATTATTACTCTATTTTTAGATTATTTATTTTTAAAATTCTTTTTAGAATTGCCTTTTTTTAAGTTTTCAGATTGAATATTGTTTTTCTTATATTCATTTTCTAATTCTTTAACTTTCTCAACTAATTTCTGATTCTCCTTTTCTAAATTTTTAGAATCAGAATTATCAACAGCAAGGAATATGATTTTTTGAATTTTTTTAGATTCAGCAATAATTGGATAATATATACTCGAAAGCCAAATTTCATTACCTGTTTTTGACAATCTACTAGTTTCCCCTTTAAAGATACTTCCACGCATTAAGCTTTCCCATATCATTTTAAATTCTTTTCTTGATTTATCTGGAATTAAAGAAATGATATTAGTTCCTTCAACTTCATTTTTTTGATAACCATAACTTTTTTCAAAATGGTCATTCACATTAATAATTTCTCCGTCAGTTAAATATTCTTCTTTTATAAAAGCCTTGTTTAGGATATCTATAATGGCTATATTATCTGAATTGTATTCATCAGCAATAACCTCAGAGGCTATGGATTTTGAATTTTCTTCTTTTAATAATTCAATTTGAGACTTTAAATCAAAAATCTGCTTCTTATGTAAGTTTTTTAATTTAACATCCTCAGTTACTTCATAAAAAATGACAAAAATGTTATTAATTTCTTTTTTATTATTTGAAAATGGATAAAAAACCGCTTTAATCCATATATCTTCATTACCTATTGAAGACAATAAAATATTTTCTGTGAATAAATGGCCTTTATTAATATTTGATAAAAGATTATTAGTAAAAGATTCTTTGTTATCAATACATTTAAAAATTTCAACAAATTTAATTCCCATAACAATTGATTCTTCTCTTTCAATTAATTTTAAAAACATATCATTAAAGGAAATAACAACTGTATCTTTATTTATTAAAATATTTGCAAATGAATTTAATATATCTTCATTAAAATTGATTGAATTCTCATTTAATGGGTTTTCCTTTTTTAAAATATTAAACTGGGTTTTATATTTCTCAAATTCTAAATATATTGATTCAACTTTATTATTGTTTTCTTCTTCTTTAATTTTTAATTCAGAATTTTTCTCATCAATAAGTTTTGTTAATCTGTCAATTTCTTTTTGTTTGATGAAATCTTTATCAGCTAATGATTCTTGAGTTGCTGTAAGCTCTTCCATATTTTGTCTCATCTCTTCTTCTTGAGCTTTCATTTCTTCTGCTTGCTCTTGGGATTGAGTTAACAAAAAAGCAGTTTTCATATTAATTTTAACACTAGAAATAGTAGAAGCAATGATTTCTGTGACTTTTTCAATAAAATCAATTTGATATTTTTCAATTTTTTCAAAAGAAGCTAATTCAATGACACCATAATTCTCTTCATTTAGTTTCAATGGAACAATTAAAATAGCACTGGGATTACTATCACCAAGACCGGAAGAAATATTAATATAGCTTTTGGGAATATTGGTTAAATAAATACTTTTCTTTTCAAGGTAGCAGGAACCAATAAGTCCTTCACCGATTAATACTTTTTTGTTTAAAAATTTTTGCCTATCGTAAGCAAAACATGCAGTTAATTCTAGAAAAGGTTCAATTGTATTTTCTTCATTTATCAAAAACACACCACCTTGATTAGCTTTAATATATTTTACAAGATTTTTAATTAATTCATAGGATAGTGTTTCAACGTTATTATTGTTTTTCCTTAATATTTCAGCAAATTTTGTAAGTCCTTCAGCTGCCCAATTACGTTTTTCATCTTCTTGTTTTCTAATTATTTCCTCTTCTGAAGATTTAATAAGACTCTGTTTTACTTCTAATAATGAGTTTCCAAGTATATCATCTTTACCAATTGAATGGTACGTTGTATCTAGCTTTCCATTCTTTATTTCATTTGCAAAATCTGTTTTTATATTTAATTCTTCTACTAATTTATTAATAGAATTAAACATTTTGCCTATTTCGTCATTTGAAAAAACAATACCAGAATTTAATTTATCAATTCTGCCTGTTGTTGCAATACTATCAATTGCCTGTAATGCATATTTTATTGGCTTTGTAGCTTTTTTTATTATTAAGAAAGCAAAAACAGTTAATAATACAAAACTAATAAATACATAAAATATCGTCTGATAAACACCTAATAAAGCTGGTTTGATGATTTCTGAATAAGGTACTGTTAAAACAAAGGACAATGGATTAGTAGAATTACCAATAATAATGGGAACAATAGATTTGTAAACTTTATTAGCTGTTTGAGCAGAATTTTCAATTACAAAAAGACTTTTACCATTGTTTATAGCTTCAACAAATTCTATTTTTTTGTCTTTGTAGCTCTCATAAACTTGATTAACAAATTTTTTATTTGGATGGCTAAGTATTATTCCTTGACTAGAAATTAATTGACCATAACCAGTATTGAAGATCTTCAGTTGATTATTTAATTGCACTATTTTTTCTAAAGAAATATTTGCATAAAACACACCATAAAAAGCCCCATCAGAAAAAAGAGGAATACATACTGTAGAAATAAGAATTTCCTTATTATTTATTGATTTAAAAGTTGGTTCTTCAAAGGATTCAAGAAGTTTTTTTTTGCATTCTAAATACCAACTTGCTGTTTCATAATTCTCAGACTTTTGAATAGCATACTTTCCATTAATCTTACATAAATATGGAATATATCTTCCTGTTTTGCTGCAACCAGGATTGTTGATAAAGTTTGAATCCAACCCATCTATAGCATTTTGTTCACAAATAAAGCCTATACCAATAATTTCAGGGTTAGTTTCCAGAATTTTAATCAAACATTGATTAACAAAAAGTCTTCTTTCTTTTTCATTAATATAATCAAAACTGTTATATGTTGCTCCAAATGTTTTTAATATATATAAAACCTTTTCAAATTCTGATTTATTTATATTTGCATATTCCTTAGACTTTAATTCTATTAATATTTTAGCATTATTTATCGCAATTTTACTTTCTTTATAGACATTAATTAATATTAATACTCCAAATATAAGAAAAGTTAAAGAAATAATTTTAAGGAATATTTTTGAATGCAATGACAGGTTTTTATATTTCATAAATAAATATAATTTATGATTTAAAGATATTAAAGCGCAAAATACTAATTTTTATACTATTTACAAAAAAATAAAAAAAGAGACTGAACAAATGAAGTTCAGTCTCTTTTACTAATATTAAAAAAGCAGTATTTATTTTACAACTACAAACTTTCCTGTAAACATTTTTTTATCACTTGTTATAACTTTTACATAATATGTTCCGTTTTTAAAGTTGTTACATTTAATACTTAACTTTTGTTCACCTTCAATATCATTAAGATTATATTTATTAACTATACGGCCTTGAATATCCATTACAATTACTTCTGCATTTGACTTTTCAGTTAAATTAAACTTAACAAAAGTTTCATTAGTAGTTGGATTAGGATATATGTTTAAACTTGTAGGCATTGATTTTATTAAATTTTTTGCTCCTATAGGAATTATAATAGTATCATTAGGAGTTTTAAAAGTATTATTTACATAAACTCCTCTACCAAAAGTACCAATAATAATTTTTCCTGTAGTGTTAGTGATAATTTTTCTTCTATATGTAATACCATCATCTCTTACATAAGTAGTATCATGTGAAATATAAGAAGTTGTAGGGAAATCATATATTTGTTGTTTTATAGAAAATATTGGGACATGTGGAATATCATTTACTGGTAATGTTTCCCAAACAGGACTAGATATACTAATATCATTTGTATAATACAACCCATTTTCAGTTCCAACAATAACAAAATTAGGATTTCCCATTTCAATAATAGCAGTATATACAGGCATATAAGGTAAATTACCCTGTTTTAACTGGAAAGTTGGATTTGTGGCTAATGCATTTCTACTTTCGTAAATATAGTTTGTTTTATCATAATTACCTAAAGTTATTACAATATGATTCGCATCAGCGGGGTCAATAGCAATTGAATTAATAATTCTATTTGGTTGATTAAATAAACTTGTCAGGTTTTTTTGTATAATTACTCTTTGTGAGCTCAAAGTATCTCCAGTTATAGAATCCTGTGCATTTTTAATATTTGTTGCTCTAAATAATTTCCCTTTTTTTGAACCATAGAAAATACAATCCCCATCTTTTGAATTAGAAATTGATTTCAAAGTATCAGATAAGTCAAAAAACTTAGAAATATTAAACCAATGAGGAGGTTTTTGAAAATCTAATGGTTTGCGTGTCATCCAAACTTCATTAGCTGTAGCTAAAAACAATTTAGATTGAATAATATCTTTTACATAAACAGTATCAACAGTATTTACATTTACAGTTAATGTATGATCAAAAAGGTATTGATCAGTATAGCTTTTTACTTTAATAACGTCACCAATAAAATATTTAACATTATATTTTAATTCAACAATACCTCCATAGCTTGGAGCAGTTTTAAAGTTAAAATCAATTGCTCCGGTAGTATAATTAATAGTACCTAATTCTTCTCCACTACTATTAATATTCCTTAATTTACCAACACCATCATCAACAACTTTTTGAGAACCAGTAGTTATTATAATGCTTCCATTTGCAATTTTTGCTGAAATTTGGTCAGGTATAATTGTATCTTGGTAATGTTTAGTAGTTCCATCTCCATTTTTTAAATACATCTTTTTAACATTATTTATAAATGCAACTGTATCTCTAGTACTATAATCATTTACACTTTCCCAGTAAGAAAAAGGGACAAGTGAATGGTATTTTGGCGTTCCCATTCTTGCAGAAATAAAAGGAACCCAACTTGTAGGTGAGAAATTATTATCAGGATTACGTAAAATTGGGCCATCAAATGAAGAAGTAAAAAAAGTAGATTTGTTATTAAAAATCATGGAAGCTGCCACATTACCGCAAGAGTAATATGGAGAATATGTTATTTTAAAACCATACTTATTTTGAGGAGCTGGTAATCCTAAGTTTTCAGTTTGGATACCTATTGTTCCAAATCCCTGAGTACCTCCAATTATTAAATCTCCAAAACCTAAAGCTACAGAATAAAAAGAAGTAGCTGCAAAGTTAATATACATAAGTTTATAAGTTTCACCTCCATCAATAGATTTAGAAATACCTCCATCACTTGCAATATAAAAAATATTATTGTTTAGTGGATTAAATGCAATTCTATGTTGAGCATTAGGTACAAAATAAGAATCATATTGACTTAGTGAAGACAAAGATTTTTGAATCCAATTACCTCCATTATTCCACATCCATAAATTGGCACCCCCTACAATAATTTTATTTTCATTATTAGGAAATACCGTAATTACATTATTATATAAACCTTTATTAGATAAGGGAGAAAAAGTATTTGTGTTCCCATAACCAATAACTGTCCAAGTGTTTCCAGCATCTATAGAACGATAAACATTATATAATCTACCATAATCACTATTTACTAGTGATGCATATATGTATTGGCTATTTGAAGGAGCAACTGCAATACTAATCCCACCTATTCCAGTAGAAGGTAATTTATCAGTAGCACCTGTAGACTGATCTGTAAAATTATTACCACCATCTGTAGATACGAAACACTTATTTTTAAAGCCAACAACAACAGTATTTGCTACGCAACTTACTTGAAATGCAGTAGTATCACAAGAAGGGATGGGGTTGCTCCAACTAGTTCCATCATTATTAGAAACCCTTAAACCTAAGTTTGTTGCTGCATATAATTTATTGGATGTTTGATCATAAACTAAATCATTAATATAAGACCATTCAGAATTTGGGTTATTCTCACTTCCAGGATTTGTAGATGAAATTTGGATAAAATTATTCCCACCATTAGTAGATTTAAATATTCCTTTCCCTAAAAATCCCCTATAACCCAACATATCAGCATCATTAGTATAAAAACCTTCACCTGTTCCAACATATAAATCACCATTAGAAGATTGTGTAATTGAAGTCACAATTAAATTTTGAGAAAGACCCTCTAATGGAATCCAAGAAGTTCCTCCAGTTGATGATTTCCATAAACCACCTCCGCATGAACCAGCAAAAATAATATTTGGGTTGGTTTTGTCGATCAATAATGCTCTAACTCTACCACCAATATTTGATGGACCAACAAAAGTTGAACCTATTAGGGTTGTTGCTGAGTTGTCATTAATTGAATAAGTGGTTGGAACTGATGCTTTGTAAAATGCATTTTGAACTGGATTATACTTCTGAACACCCACAAATGAAGCAAAAACAAAAGCAATTCCTAATACAACTGCAGCAGTGAAGCCGAAAAGTAAATTTTTGTTATTCATAATTAAACAGTTAAAGTTTGTATTTTTTTTTGTAACTAAATTTTAAAAAAGTTGGACAATTTACATCTTTTTTAATTATCCTAAAAACTTTTTTTCAACAATTGATTGTTAAAAAACAATATAAAGATAGTATAAATATTGTTTAAGTTTTAAAAAATTTTATTAACGGTATTGTAAATTAATTTAACGGTAAATTAATTTTTAATTATAACGTTTTCCTATATTTAAGTTTAAGTAAAAAGTAAGGAAAACACTATTGTTTTTCGTTAATGCCATTATTGGAACAGGCTTGGGATAAAGATCTAACACCACACCTACTTGCAAAGCCCTTACATATTCATAATAAGAGCTAAAATCAAAATTAAATCCAAGCTTGGTAAATAAGCCAAATTGCATTTTTATCTCATCAAATCCTCTTATAAATGAAGCTTTTCCATATATTATATCTTGGTTGATGTCATATTTATACTTCCTAACAGAAAAATAATCATTATAATTAACTGTACTATCAAGAACAATAACATATATTGGTTTCAAAAAGCCTATTTCAAAACCACCAGCAATCAAGCATCCCAGTTCAACACCTCCTCTATATGGTTTTTCGTTTAATATCTGAAGAAAACCGAAGCCTGTCCTGAGTATTGTGAGAGAATTCAACTTTCCGAAAATAAATCCTTTTGGATTATTAAAATATGGATTGTATGATTTCACTTCTTTATTGTGTTTCATACTAACCAAGTCTATTTCAAGAATACCTTTTCTCAGACCAGTAATATGATTGCCTTTTCTATAATTTATTCCCCAACCATTGGTATGAACAACAATAGAACCGCTCATTTCTCTTTTATAAAGTATCTTATTATCTTTTATTTCAGGATTTTCCTGAGCAAAAATCAAATGAATACCCGAAAATGAAAATAAAATAAAGAATAGTATATTTCTTATTCTTTTAAATTGGTTAAATAAAATAAAATTATTATTTATTGGCATATAAATTCAAATGATAACAAAAATTACCAATTACAATTAAATAACTGTAAGGATAATAGAAATATTTCAAATAAAAAATTTCTAAATTATATAGTTTTTGCTGTATGACCGCTTATTACTTTGGAATATGGTGGGTAAGCAGGGCAATTTTGTTTTGGCTTACAAGAACTAAAACAAAATGCAATCATTAAAAACAGCGCACATACATATAAAAGCAACTTTTTCATAATTTTAAGTATTTGAATTACAAATGCTTTTTGTTATTTTATTTCAACAAAACTTTTATATTTAGATGTAATTTTAAATGATTTTTTAACTTTACACAAAATATAACAATTTGATTGATTAGTTTACTAATGCAAATTTAATTTTTTTATTTTAATATCCAAATTTTTTATTTTTTAATGAACGAAACAAATAAACCTATCATCGATAAAAGTTGGGCGGAAATATTGGCAAATGAATTTAATTCACCTTATTTTTTTCAACTTAAAACCTTTTTAATTGAGGAAAAGCAGAAATACAACATTTTCCCCAAAGGTTCACAAATATTTTCAGCATTTAATCGTACACCTTTTGATAAAGTTAAAGTAGTTATAATTGGGCAGGATCCATATCATGGAGAAAATCAGGCGAATGGATTGTGCTTTTCTGTTGCTAATGGAGTTAAGAATCCTCCTTCTCTTATAAATATTTTTAAAGAATTAAATACTGATCTAGGTATTAGAATTCCTAAAAATGGAAATCTTGAAAAATGGGCTAACCAGGGCGTATTGTTACTAAATGCAACTTTAACAGTTAGAGCCCATGAAGCGGGTTCTCATCAAAATAAAGGATGGGAAATTTTTACTGACTCAATAATAAAACACTTATCTGAAAAAAAAGAAGGTCTTGTTTTTATATTATGGGGAAATTATGCACAAGCAAAACAGAAGTTAATTGATACTTCACGTCATTTTGTTTTAAAAGCAGCTCATCCATCTCCATTTTCAGCATATAATGGTTTTTTTGGTTGCAAGCATTTCTCAAAAACAAACGAAATTCTTATTAAACAAGGGAAACAACCTATTTCTTGGAGTATAGAAGATTAGTTTAATTTTATACTAAAATGTTAAAAAAAATAGTTTTTATTGGGTTAGTATTTTTATTAATGTTTAAATTTACTATTGCACAAAAAAAGTATTCTCTTATTATTCTAAATCGTGCAACAAATAAAAATGTTAAAGATATAGTATCTTATAAAACTATTTTTTCAGATTCTTTACAAAGAGACAAAGAGCTTCATAAAGTTGTTATTTCTATTTGGGAAAAAGGTTATGTTTCTGCCACATGTGATAGTATTTTAATTGATTCATTAACACTAAATGTATTTATAGATTTTGGAGTTAAATATAATTATTTGTTGAACCCTATTGACGACAAAAGTAATACAGCTACTTTTGAAAACAATAATAAAATAAAACAGAACTTTTCAGATTTCATTGAACTAGAAAAACAAATTAACAGAACGTTGCTTTTATACGAAAATAATGGATACCCATTTGTTAATGTTAAATTAGATTGTATTGATATTTCTGACTCTTCATTTTTTAGTAAATTAATAATAAATAAGAACAATAAATACTTTATTGACAGTGTTGTCGTCAGAGGCAATGCTCAACCTTCAGCTGAGTTTATCAAAAATTACCTACATATTAAAAATAAAAGTATATACAATGAAACTATTAATAGAAAAATTACAAAAAAGATAAAAGAACTTGATTTCATAAAAGAAACCAAACCTTTTGAAATTGAGTTTTATGAAAATAAAGCAAAAATTATCTTATTCATTGACAAGGTAAAAGCAAATCAATTTGATGGAATAATTGGTTTTATGCCAAATAATGAAAATGGAAAGCTTTTAATCACTGGCGATATTAAACTATTATTATCAAACTCCTTTAACAGAGGTGAAATATTTGCTATAAAATGGTATAAATTTGACAAATTATCTCAGAACCTGAAAATAGCTTTTAGTTATCCTTTTTTGTTTGCTTCTCCTTTTGGGTTCGAGATAGACTATAGTTTATTTAAAAAAGATACATCATACATTACAAATAAAGTAAATTTAGGTTTTAAATATATTTTTGAAGGGAATAATCATTTGAAAGCCTTCTATGAATTGCAGAATACAAACATAATTAGTAAAAATTTCATAGGAAAAGATAGTATTTTGCCTATTTATAGTCCTTCAAAAAATAGAATGTATGGACTCGAATTTAAAATCCAAAGTCTAAACAATTTGATAAATCCCAGAAAAGGTTATTTTATTAAGATTATGGCTTCTGCAGGCAACAAGGAAATTATAAAAGACAAAGAATTACCAGAAGCAATATATAATAGAATAAAACCAAAGAGTTCGCTGTATTTGTATAATGCAGAAGTTAGTTATTATATTCCAGTTATTTCAAGAAGTTGTATATATTTAAATACAAAATCTGCATTAATACAAAATAAATATTTATTTGATAGCGATGTATTTAGAATAGGAGGCTTGAAAACGATAAAAGGATTTGATGAAGAATCTATTATGGCTTCGTTCTATACAATATTGACAATAGAATATCGCTATTTATTTGATGAATACTCTTATTTAAATGCATTTTGGAATGGATGTTATTATGAAAAAAACACTATAAGTAAATTTAAATCTGATTATCCTTTTGGTTTTGGAGCCGGAATTAATTTTAAAACAAAATTAGGTGTATTTTCAATCAATTATGCACTTGGCAAACAAGGAAATGAGCCGATTTATTTAAAAAGAGGCAAAATACATTTTGGGATAATCAACTATTTCTAAAAAATAGTTTTTTACTTTCTATCAAAAAAAGGATTTTTTCCAGTTGCACTTAAAGGAATTCCATAAATTATTGGAACATCTTTTCCTAGTATTTCTATTTCTATGGCTGCTTGTCCAACTGTGTACATAATTCTGTTATCAACTCGATTATCCATGGCAATACTAACAGCAGAACCAATTGCAATTCCAAGATCCCCTGTATTAAAAACACAAGGAGTAGTCTTGTATTTATTTTTTTCTTCACAATTTGCAAAACCACACATTCCACATTTTTTAAGTCCGGCTGCAGTTATTTTAGTGCCTATCAAAAGCATGTAAGGTGATAATAATATGTTTTCTGCATCTCTTTTAAATGATTCAACTTCAATTTTTTCTGAAATTTCAATCATTTTGTTTGATAGAGTAGAAATATCTGCCTTTTCAACAATTTTCATTACCAAATAATCTCTACCTCTCGCTTTTGGTGCAGTTTTTGCAGCGACTAACATAAGTTTAGCTACATTCAAAAGCGTATCATTAATAAAATTCTCAATATTCATTATAAGTTCTATAATTTTTATTCAAAATCCATAAATTTATCAACACTGGTTAAGAATTTCAATTTTATACTTTGTGGATTATTGTTATTATTTTGTTTTGATATTATTAATTTGCAATAATCTTTCTGATTAGTTGAATCTTCTTTACTATAAGGCATATCAGTTCTGTCAATCAAATATACATTATCAGATGTTTTGCTAATAAAACCAGGTAAATCATCTGTAATAGGTTTCTTTGAAATGAAAATTTCATCATAAGGTTTTTCTATTTGATAAAATAAAATTACAGGTATTTCATATTCCTGAGATATATTTTTAAAAAAAAGCATTGTTTCATTAACCTTTTCAATATGGTTCTCTTTTTCGGAAAAATTTTGTGTGAACATATTGAAACCATCAATAAGAATTACATCAACATTATAGGTATTTTTAAGAATTGCAATTTTCTGATATATTGTTTTTAATTGTAAAATAGGTGTATCGTCAATAAATATTTTTGATTTGCTTATCTGATTAATAGTTTTTGCAATTTGGTACTTTTTAAATTCATTAAAATCATTGTTGTTAATTTTTTCAACTGATGTACCTGTTTCACTTTCTATAATACGATTTATTAATTTAACTGATGATCTTTCAGGCGAAATAACACCTAAAGAAAAATCATTTTTTATTGCAATGTTATTGATTAAAGAAAGAAGAAAAGCAGTTTTACCCATCCCTTTTTTAATTGCAAAGGTTGAGAGTTCATTCTTTTGAAATCCATTGGTAATTTTATCAAGTTCTGAAAAGCCTGAGGGAATTCCTCCAATATTATTAGTTGATTTATTAACTAATTTTGATTTTTCAAGTGCTTGGTTTACCATTTGACTTGCAGTGGCAAACTCAAACACTTTTAATTGCTCTGTGATATCAATATCTGTTTGACTCATAATAAATTATATAATTGTAATATTTTTCAAAGATACATGAAAATAATATTATGATATAGAAAATAATAATCTAAAAATTTTCAAATACACCAAGTCCAAATAATGCAAAATCATACTTAACAGGATCTATTGAATCAAAATTTTTAAATCTTTTAGTAAGTTCAGCTACTGCTTTCCAATTGTTTGATTTATAATTAAGCAAGCCTAATTTTCTGGAAACATTTCCTGTGTGAACATCTAAAGGACAATATAATTGACATGGTAATATATCTTGCCATAATCCAAAATCCACACCATTCTTATCTTTACGTACCATCCATCTTAAAAACATATTTATTCTTTTGGCTACCGAATTAGATGATGGGGCAGATACATGCTTTAATACCCTCTGAGGATGTTTTATTTCTAAAAATATTTGTCGGAAAAAAGAGATTGCTTCAAACATGTCATTACCGATTTTAATACCATTATTAAAACAAGCTTCCATTCCCCCATGATTTGTATAAATATTCCTCAGCGAATAAATAAAAAACATGCAATCCACTCCAATAAATGTCCTATGTACAAATGAATGAATGTTTTTTAAGTCTGAACTTTCAGCATATATAGTAAAATCATAAGGAGAACCATCCATCAAAGCCATCATTCTTCTGGCATTGTTAATAATACTTTTTCTTTGTCCCCATGCTATTGTTGCTGTCAGGAATGCTGATATTTCTATATCTTCTTTTCTCTTGAATAGATGAGGAATTGAAATAGGATCAGTTTCAATAAAAGATAAGTTATTGTACTGGTTGTATTTTACTTCTAGTAAATCAAATAATTCTATATCAGAAAGAGGCTTATTCATAAATGATTATTTATAGAAAAAGCCTTTCTGATTATCAAAAAGGCTTTTCTAATATAATAAGGAATATTTTTAATTAAGTAATAAAACGGGTTTTATCAGCCCAGCTCCAATTGCAATTGCTTTTTCATTTTCGGGTATTAAACCATGATGCCTTTTTGGTAGAGATTTCTCAAGACCTTTACGAATATACTCAGTTGTAACAACAGGTTTAACTTTTAAATATCCCCCAAGAACAATCATATTAAAAATTTTAGTAAAGCCTAATTTTGAAGCTTCGTCAGTGGCATCAATACGATAGATATTAATGTCTTTTCTTTCGGGATGGCGAGTAATACCATTACCATCATATATTAATACTCCTCCTGGTTTTACTGATTTTTCAAATTTATCCATTGATTGCTGGTTAAGAATAATAGCTGTATCATATTTACTTAATACTGGCGAACTTATTCTTTCGTCGCTAACGATAACTGTAACATTTGCTGTACCGCCTCTCATTTCGGGACCATAAGCTGGCATCCAACTTACTTCTTTATTTTGCATAATTCCAGAATAAGCAAGTATTTTTCCCATTGAGAGAACACCTTGCCCACCAAAACCGGCTATTATAATTTCTTCTGTCATAATCTATGTAATGTTTTATATTATAAATGAAGCACTTTTATTTCTGTTCAGCAGGAACTTTAATATCACCTAGTGGATAGAAAGGGAACATATTTTCTTCCATCCATTTGTTAGATTGAACAGGAGTCATTTTCCAGCCAGAATTGCAATTTGAAACAATTTCAACAAAGGATAATCCTTTATTTAGTTTCTGATTTTCGAAAGCTTTTCTGATTGCTTTTTTAGCTCTGCGCACTGCTGCAGGAGTATGCACTGCTTGTCTGGTAACGAAATAGGTTCCAGGTAACTGAGCAACCAATTCGGTAATTTTCAATGGATTTCCCATTGATTCAACATCTCTGCCATAAGGGCAAGTAGAAGCTTTCATTCCAGGAAGTGTAGTTGGAGCCATTTGACCACCAGTCATTCCATAAATACCATTATTAATAAAAATTATAACTATATTTTCGCCTCTGTTACAGGCATGAATAGTTTCAGCAGTTCCAATAGCAGCTAAATCACCGTCACCCTGATAAGTAAAAACAAATTTATTAGGCCAAAGACGTTTTACGGCAGTTGCAACAGCAGGAGCCCTTCCATGAGCAGCTTGTTGCATATCAATATCCATAAATTCATAAGCAAGTACAGAACAACCAACTGGTGCTATACCAATAGTATCTGCCTGAATCCCCATTTCTTCTATTGTTTCCAACACAAGACGGTGAGCTGTTCCATGTCCACAACCAGGACAATATGATAATGCTTTTTCGGTAAGCAAACTGGTTTTTTTATAAACCAGATTTTCTTCTTTTATAATATTTTCACCCATTATTTAACCTCCTATTATTAATTGTTCCAAAGCTTTCAACACTCCATCTGGAGAAGGAATCATACCCCCTACACGACCATAATGTTCTACCTTCACTTTTCCGTTTACAGCAAGTCTAACATCTTCTACCATTTGACCAAGACTCATCTCTACAGTCAAAATACCTTTAACTTGTTTTGCCATTTCAGCAATAGGTTCGGTAGGGAAAGGGAAAAGAGTAATGGGGCGAAGAAGACCTAATTTTAAGCCTTTTTCTCTTGCAAAATCTACTGCTTTTTGGCAAATACGAGCACTTGACCCATAAGCAACCAATAAATATTCAGCATCATCGCATTGAAATTTCTCGAATCTTACTTCATTCTTTTGAATTTTCAGATATTTTTGATGAAGTTTTTCTACATGTTTTTCCTGAATTTCAGGAATAAGATTCAAGGAGGTAATAATATTTCTTTCTCTGTTTGGAGTTTTACCAGTAGTGGCCCAAGGGAATTTAGCAATAATTTCAGCTTCAGTCATACGTGGTTTTTGTTCTGATAATTCCACCTTTTCCATCATTTGACCTATAACACCATCTGAAAGAATTAAGACTGGATTTAAATATTTAGCACCCAATTCAAAGCCTAAATCAACAAAATCGTACATTTCCTGAACAGAAGCAGGAGCTAGAACAATAAGTCTGTAATCGCCATGACCACCACCTTTGGTAGACTGAAAATAATCGCATTGTGATGGCTGAATAGTTCCTAAACCAGGACCTCCACGAACTACATTTAATATTAAACAAGGAAGTTCGGCACCTGCAATATATGAAATTCCCTCTTGCTTTAGACTTACACCAGGACTAGAAGAAGAAGTAAAAACTCTTTTACCGGTAGAAGCAGCACCATAAATCATATTGATAGCAGCTACTTCGCTTTCTGCTTGAAGTACAAACATACCCGTTCTTTCAAATGGTCTTTCAGCCATTAGATATTCTAAAACTTCTGATTGTGGAGTTATAGGATATCCAAAATAGCCATCAGCACCGGCACGAATAGCAGCTTCAGCTACCGCTTCGTTACCTTTCATTAATCTAAGCTCTTTCATTGCTTTATATTGTCTTTTTTAATTAATTAACTTATAATTTAACTTTATAAACAGTGATTACACCATCAGGACATACTATTGCACAATTCGCACAACCTATGCATTCGTCATTCACTTTTGTTAAAAAATGATATCCTTTTCCATTGACATTTTTTGACATTGCAATGACATTACTTGCACAAGCAGCAAGACATACTTCGCATCCTTTGCATTTTTCAATATCAATGACAATATCGCCTTTTACTTTTGCCATTATTTTCCTCCTTAAGTACTTTTAAATATTATTGATTCGCAAAACTATAATTATTTATTTGAACTAGATATAAAAAAACAATTTTTTTTTTTGCTCAATTAAACCTCTTAATTACTATGATTAGCATTGAATGCATTCAACCTTTTCTCTAAATCAGAAAATTGATTTCGTTTTACTAAAGAAACACAAGCTCTTAAACCTTCAATTCTTTCGCTTCCAGTAATTGTTAATGAAATAGCACTAATGCCATAATAAAGCAATTTTTCAAGAAGCTGTTCTCCTGTGAGTCCTGGATATGAAAAAGTAAAATAAAACCCATCAGCCAATGGTTCATTTTCATCTTTATCATATACAATCTTGAATCCGTTATCAGTAAATAGCTTTTTCATTATATGGGCTTTTTCTCCATATTCTTTAACATCATCAACAAAATTATATTTTCCATCATTCACTGATTTAAGTATTGCAGCTAAAGCATATTGAGCAGAATGTGATGTACCGGAACTTAATGCATAAACTGTACCAAAAATCATTGCCTTACCAAAGAGATCTGAATTATAGAATCTCTTTAAATCTTCAGCCTGGGTATTAAATAATTTATTTGAAATCACCATCATTCCAATACGTTGGCCAGCATAACTGAATGCCTTTGAACTTGAAATAAAAAGAATATAGTTATCCGTATATTTAGCAACAGAAGGTTGGAATGGAGGCAAACCTGGTTTAGAGTAGTCTTTACGAAAATCCATGCCAAAATAAGCCAAATCTTCCATAATCACTACATTGTATTGGTTGGCTAAATCGGCTATTATCGTCAATTCTTTATCAGTAAAACAAATCCAAGATGGATTATTTGGATTGGAATACAAAACAGAAGAAATATTTCCTTTTTTAAAATATGATTCGAGCTTATCCTTCAGTTTATCGCCCCTATAATTATATACATCAAAGCTTTCGAATTTTACACCAAGAACTTTGCATTGTTGTTTGTGAACAGGAAACCCTGGGTCAATAAACAAAGTAGTGTCTTTTTCTTTATACATCCTGTTTACAGTCATAAAACAAGCAAAACTTCCCTGCATTGAACCAACGGTAGGAATACAATTAGCTGAATCTACATCAATATCAAGAAAAAGCTTTACAAATCTGGATATTTCAGTTTTTAACAAAGGAACACCGTCAATATCTGGGTATATCGCAGCAACGCCATTGTTCAATGCTTCAATTTCTGCATCAACACCTATTTTGCTTGGAGGCAAACCAGGAACACCCATTTCCATTCTTATATATTTTTCTCCAGATGCTTTTTCAATGTTGTCAACCAAACGTTTTAATTCTCTAATTGTAGCTTTACCAACAAAGGGTAAATTCATTTCTTCAATTTTGCTTTTAACTATTTCGTAATTGATGGGGGTATTTGTCATAAAAATATTTTGTAGTTTTATATGTGTTTTATTTAAATAATTATTACTTTTTTGATTTTATACTGGCTATTGCAAGAATAATTCCTAATGCTATTCCCAATAAAGCTGCAAACAATACTTGATACTCTGGAGGGAGAATAAAAGTAATGGTATGAGCAGGAATCCAAAAGAAAGGTATTGTTTTTTTGAAAACAAAATTCCATTGAACAGACCAGTTCATATTGGTAAAGATTTCTGAGAATTTAATGGGTTTAAACAAACCAAGAACAGTACCTTTTTTATTAATAATATGTATATCGGTTATTTTATGGAATGTCATCATCACCGGAGCATATGTAATATTCATTAAAGTACTGATAGAAAAAGCTGTTAACAGTTTGGTATATGTGAAATCACCTTTCATTGCAATAATAGCATCTTTAATTCCAAGATACTCCAGGAATACAGGAACACCGCTTGCAAACACAACAAAAGCCATTTTAATGGTCAGTCCCAAAAAACCCCAGACAATAGCACGGGGAAGAATACCAAAACCTTTATGATTATAAACACCGCTCTTGATTCGCAATCCTATCATTTCGCCCATAGTGGCAAGTATGGCAAACTTAATAAAGCTCATAATCAAGCCATGTTCTTTATTAAAGCTATTATAGAAATCAAATAAATCTTTTGACAGAAAGAAAGGGAGAAATAAAGCTATTACAAATAAGATAAAGAATATATCGTTTCTTTTCATTGTCCTATTTAATTTTTTCGATTCTGATGCGGGCATCAACAGCAATAACATTATCTTTACTTCCCAACAAAGGATTTAAGTCCATTTCAACAATTTCAGGAGCTGCCATCAACAAGGCCGATAATCTTACAATTATTTCTGCAAACATTTCTTCGTTTACCCCTTCCTGTCCTCTGACGCCCTTAATAATTTTATAACTTTTCAAATTTTTGATCATTGTAGATGCCTCATCGGTTGACAAAGGCACGAGTCCTGCAGAAACATCCTTCAAAACTTCAATAAATATTCCACCCAGACCGCATAAAATTAAATGTCCGAACTTGGGTTCGAATTTTGCTCCTACAAACAACTCGGTTCCTGAGAGCATGGGTTGTATCAGTATAGCAGTGGTATCTTTAATTTGGATCATGCGGGCAAATTCTTTTTCAACCGTTGCAGTATCCTTTACATTTAACACCACACCACCCACATCTGATTTATGCACTGGCCCAACTACTTTCATCACAACAGGAAGCCCTAATTTATTGGCAGCAATAATAGCTTCTTCGTTTGAAGTTACCACAGTTTCGTGGGCTCTATTTATGCCTGCAGCATCAAGCAAATCCTGTATTTTTTTAGGTGAAATATATCCTTCTTTCGAATTGTCAATTATAGTTCTAATCTTTTGTTTATCAATATCAGGTAATTTAGTTGATTCTGGAGCTGGTTTTGTAGTAAAATATACCCTTGATAGTGCATTACCCAATGTAACTTCATCCGAAAAATTTATTCTTCCTTTTGAAAGGAATTCAGCAACTTCTGCTTTGGCTGTCGTAATGGATGGAAGTACAGGATAAATTGGTTTCTTAGAGGTTTTCATTTTCTCATCCAATAACTTATAAACATCAAATATTGGAAACAAACCAGGTGTGCCAAAAATAACCACCATTGCATCTATGTTATCAAACTTCTTATCAACATAATCAATTATAATTCCTAATTGCTCGGCAGTACCTGTTGCAAGAAAATCAATGGGATTGGCAACAGAAGAACCAGAAAACAATTGAGCCAACAACTCCTTACTTTCAGGATGTTCTATATGAGGAACACTCAATCCTCCATTTGATAAAGCATCAGTAAGCATCACGGCAGGTCCGCCTGCATGGGTGATGATGGCAATATTTTTTCCTTTCAATTCTGGATACATAAAGACTGAAGCCACTGCAATCAGATCTTCCCTACCATAACATCTGACAATACCTGCTTTTTTAAACAAGGCATCTACAGCTACATCAGAACTAGCCAATGCTCCTGTATGTGAGGAAGCAGCCCTGCTGCCGGCTTCCGACGAACCTGCTTTGACAGCTGCTATTTTACATCCTTTTCTTATCAACGAAGCAGCATGCTTTAATAATAATTGTGGTTTTGATATATTCTCAATGTATAATAATTTAACCTTCGAACTTTTTTTGGCATCAAAAGTTTCGTCCAGATATTGTACTATTTCTTCCACACCCAGTTGTGCAGAATTACCTACCGAGAAAACACTAGAGAAAGATAAACCCTTCGGAATACCAGCTTCCATAATAAAACAAGCCGTAGCTCCAGAGCCGGATATAAAATCACACCCCCCTGGATTTAACTTTGGAATTGGATAAGTGAAAATGCTATGATGATCCTGTGTAAGAATTCCCACACAATTTGGTCCGATCAAACAACCTCCTACCCTATTAATGGTGGCAACAATTTGTTGTTCCAATTTTTTACCAGCTTCGTTTTCTTCACTAAAACCAGCAGAAAGTATAATAAATGCTTTTGTATTTTTATCAGATGCAAGCAATTCGACTGTTTCTGGAATATATTTTGCTGCAATAGCAATAATTGCTAAATCAACATCTGGCAAGTCAGATGGATTCCGGAAACTTTTTATGCCTTGTACTTCTGTTTCTTTAGGATTTGTTACATAAAGATTACCAGTATATTTTCCATCAATAATATTTTTTAATATCTTGCCACCTGGCTTAGTGGTATCATTAGAACCTCCAACAATAACAATACTCTTAGGATGAATTAGCTGCTCGTTTATCATTTCAATTATAATTTCATTCAATAATCGTTGCTAAAATAAATAAAAAATAAAGGGTGGAAAAATTTTTTAAATAATTAAGTCGTTTTATTTTAACTTTCTTTGAAATGTTAAATTGTTTAATTGCTAAACTGCTATAATTAATTCATATCTTTTTATTATCAGACAAACCAAAAATAATAATTTAACAATACAAATAATAGAAGCTTTTTTGATAATATAACTTTACTGGACTTCTAAAAATTGCTTTTTCTTCGTTGGACTTCAATTTTAAAATCCTCATTTACTAATGTAAACTCCGGTTTTAAAATTTTGTTCGCCTCAAAAAATCTAATTTTTAGAAGCCCTCTTTAATTAATTAAGCATAATAAATCAAATAATATTCAACTCCTTCAAACATTTCAATATTTTCTGGTAGCTTCTTTCTATATCATTATCCAAACCGACAGAATAACGAACCAATCCCTCGGACATGCCCATTTCGTGTTGCAATTCTTCGGGCACTTCAGAAGAAGTACTTTTACCAGAGTTACTAAATAAAGTTTTGAAATATCCAAGACTAACCGCAAGATAACCTACTCCTTCTTTTTCCATCATTTCCATAAATTGACTAGCTCTTTCAGCAGTTATGAGGTCAATAGCAAGCATCCCTCCAAATCCAAATTCAGGATTCATGATTCTTTTTAATGTTTCGTGTCCTTTATGTTCTTTCAAACCAGGATAAGAAACATTCAAGCCTATTTCTTTAAACTTCTCAGCAAGAAATTGAGCATTCTTACTATGTTGTTTCATTCGTATATGAAGCGTGTGCATGTTTTTAAGTATGCTGGAAGAACGAAGTGGATCTAAAGAAGGTCCTAGAAGCA
This sequence comes from Marinifilum sp., assembly GCA_020718065.1. GTDB lineage: Bacteria > Bacteroidota > Bacteroidia > Bacteroidales > CG2-30-32-10 > CG2-30-32-10. The sequence continues at coordinate 41,554 of DYDE01000017.1, forward strand.
TTGCAGTTCCATTATTCACATCGCACAACGAATTAATAAACTCATTGGTTCCGCATATTGCTCCTGCAACACAATCATTCTTTCCATTGATGAACTTGGTCATACTATGAACCACCACATGAGCACCCATTAATGCCGGTGCTACCATCATAGGAGTAAATGTATTATCAATAACAAGTTTTATGTTATGTTTATTAGCAATTTTAGCAAGTTCAGGTACATCCGATATCTGCAACATCGGGTTGGTCATTGTTTCTGTATATAAAATTTTGGTGTTTGGCTTGATTGCTTTTTCAACTTCAGCAAGATTGGTTATATCTACAAAAGAAACACTGATATTAAATTTTGGAAGATAGTTCTGCATAAAAGCAAAAGTACCGCCATAAGTTGTCATACTTGATACAATATGATCTCCAGAGTTGCACAACTGTAAAATTGCTGAAGTGATAGCACCCATACCTGATGCCGTAACCCACGCTGCTTCTGTTCCTTCCATAGCAGCTAGTGCGTCTGCAAGATATTTATTACTTGGATTCCAATGACGTGAATATAGAAAACATCCTTCTGTATTTCCATCGAATGTGTCTGACATTGTTTTAGCTTGCATAAATGTATATGTAGCAGAATCGGTGATAGAAGGATTCACATCTCCATATTCACCAAATTGCAAAAGGTCCTGAATGTTGCTTGCTGGATCGAATTTCATATTATTTATATTTAAAATTATTTTCAATTTATTAACACAAACAAAAATATCAGTTTAATAAAAATTAAACAAACAAATAAGTATAAATTTGTGGTTTTTATGAATTTTGGTTTCAAATTATAACAAATAATGCAATTTATTAAGTAAATTATAATTATAAATTATAAAATATGGGTAACAACTTTCAAATTGATAGTCTGGATAAAAAAATTCTTGAAATATTAACCAAAGATGCCAGAAAACCTTTTCTTGATATTGCCAGGACATGCAAAGTATCAGGGGCTGCTATACATCAACGCGTAGAAAGATTAATGAATGCAGGTATTATTTCGGGTTCTCAATTTAATCTTTCACACAAAGGGATGGGATATTCAACATGTGCCTTTATTGGCATACAAGTTAACCTTCTTACCACAAAGTCGCACGAAGAAGTTTATCGCAAAATAACACAAATACCCGAAATTGTTGAATGCCATCATATATCTGGTAAGTATTCTTTGCTAATTAAAATATATACAAAGAACAACGAGCAATTAAAAAACATAATTATTGAAAAAATACAATCTATCCACGAGATTGTGAGCACAGAAACATTTATTTCCTTGCAAGAAGGCTTTATCAGACAAATACCGATAGAAGGTTGATTATTATTGATAGGTTCATTTCTTTAAATATTATACATTTTAAGTTTATTATATCATCATAAATTATTGAACACCTATCATCTATTCGGGTTTAATATTAATATTTTGCATAACATCTATCATCTACTCATTTATAATTTAAATAAATTGCAGAATATCTAATATCTATTTGATTATAATCGGAATAAATTGCAATTCATTCATCATCTATTTTAATATAGCATGAATATTTGTTGAAATATTTATCATCTATTCAAGTCGAACTTCATTAATTGTTAAGATATTTATTTTCTATTCGAGTTGAACATATATAATAAGGATTTTTTTCACATTCTATTAAAGTAGAACTAATATAAAATTGCAATTATACAATATCTTATTAAGTAGGTGATGAGAAAACCAGTTATTAACATTTGTAAATTATAGTAAGCATTGGCTATTATTCTTATTTGATTCCATTTTATGAAATTGTTTTATGTTTTTTTTAAAATAATTTAAAATAAAATTAAGACATAAGCGTTATACTTATGAATTACTAAGAAGCGTTAATAATTTAAGAGGAAATAAATAGAATATTTTAACATTTATTTTTTAAAGTATAAAATAAAAATAAAATATCTACGTTTCATTTTCAATTAACACTAGGTTAATTTTTCATCTGATGGTATTTGATGAAAACACTTATAGAAAATACCAATAATAAAAACTAAAATTTAATAGTATGACACGTATTTGGTTTTATTTAAAGAACACTTTTTTAACAGTTGGTCGTACCAGCTATAAAAAAACATTAAGTATTGCAAGAGGGCATGTCTGCGCATTGTTCGTCAAGAAGGATGAAGAAGACATACTGCTTATGCACGACAGGATTTTGCCAGTTTACGATGCTTTCTCAGACCTATATGCTATATGGATGGCATATAAAGGAGCTGTTCGTGGGCAAACTGCACGTTTTAAAGAATTACTCAGCCAGCTTCAAACAAAAATGTATAATTGGGATTTGCATATTCAATTGGTTTTCCCTGAAAAATCGTCTGATTACGTATTCCTTTTCCATAATGGGAGGAAACCTTTTAATCAGGGAACTTATGAACAACGCATCAGTGCTATCGAAAGCTTAAGTATAAAGCTACTAGAATACGAAGCCTTTGCTTCAATACAATCAGAAGTGTTGCAATATCATAAAGCTCTCCGATCAGCCCGTAATGTTCAACAAGGAAAAGTAGGTATGCTCAAAGCCACAGCAAGAGAAATGAAAACTGCACATTTAAATTTAGGGATTATGCTTTATGCCAACTTAGGTATGCTGATGAGTAAATATGCTGCTAATCCTGAGAAAGTTCAGATGTTTTTTGATCTAGAACTAATTCGTAGCCCCAAAAAGAAAAAAAACACTGGTTTTACTAATATATTTACATTAAGGATTCCTGTAAATATTAGTAAAGAAGCCGGCATAAGCTTTAGTGTTGATAGCATTTTATTATTCTACAACGACAGCATCATACCACTAGAAGTATATACTGCAACTGACAAGAACGATCCTATACCAGCACAAACCATCACCATCAATCCAGATGAAGAAAAAAGAATGAAAGTTAATGAATTGGGAACACCTGGTAACCGTTTTCTATTTGTTGTTAACCACGATATGCACGAAGAAGGGAGAATGGAGATTACTTTGGTAAAATAAGTGTTTTACCAAAGATTCCACATTTATTTAAAGACAGAAACATTAACTTTAACCTTTTACAATTTATCATATTTAATAAAATAAGTTAATATTGATACAAGCTGAGCTGAAAACTCAGAACTACTGAGATAAAATATGCAAGGGTAATTTCAACAAATATTATTAAAATATTTTTCAAGTAAATAAAATTGTTAAGAATTCATTAACTTCGCAAAAATTAAGTTTACATGCAACTGTTGTATCATATTGGAAGATATTTTATATTGCTCAGGCAGGTTTTACGACGACCCGAAAAAGTTTCTA
>DYDE01000129.1 GCA_020718065.1 Marinifilum sp.
TGTAAATATATGATGTTGGCGAGTAAATATACGAGCATGACATGTAAATATATGATGTTGGCGAGTAAATATACGAGCATGACATGTAAATATATGTCCATGACATGTAAATATACGAGCATGACATGTAAATATATGACCGTGACATGTAAATATATAACTATGACATGTAAATATATGACTGTGATGATTAAATATATGATGTTGTCATAAAAATAATGAAGCTACATCTATAGAAGCGTGTGTTATATAAGTATTTTCCTGTCTGCGCTAATGTGCTGACTATGTGTGGTTAGGAATTTGTATTTGGCGATATTTATTATATGAATTGCGAAGCTAAGAAGTCTTGTGGAAGTTAATTTATTAATTTATTAAAGGTTAAAAGTAAATACTGACATTTACTGGGAAATATTATTTTAATTTTTTTATATACTCATTAAAAATATAATTTAATCTGAATTTTGGATTATGGATAATTTCTCCTGTTTTGTATTTGATATAACCTTTAACAAATAAAGGTGGTAAAATATATGTTTCTTCTTGACTGAGTTGTTTTTCGCAGATATAGTCTTCTATTGATAAATTGAGCTTTGATAGATTTATAGTTTTTTTAACAAAATCAATGAGTTCATCGGGAATGCAGATAATTATCATAAATTCGCCATAATGCTCATATAAATTGTGTTTATAGTTTAAAACAATAAGGTCGTTTTGAATATTCTGGGTGGTTTTATAGAATGATTCGGTATATTTAAAACCTTCATCCATAATTAAATGTGCAATAGATTCCTGATGGGTGTAATGTGTGTAAACTTTTACAGGTTCAGCGTTTTCAAAAATAAAACTAAGCATGTTGTTAGTAAATATGCTTTCTCTGTACAATTCGTTTTCCATAATAAAATCCAACTGCGAATTTATTTCGAGACCAAATTTAATATAAATATATTTATAATTGATGCATTATAACCTTAATCAATGAAAAAACGATTTTTAGAAAGTTTTATTTTCAAATATAATTAAAAATTAGGGTCTTATGCTTTTGTGTAATGATGTATTTGTGGTTTGGGATATTTTACTTTTTTCAGAAAAAAAATAAATGTAATTTAGCATTTCGTTTTAACAGGTTTTTTTAATTGCATAATATTAACCAACATATTAAACCTACCTATCCTCTAATTTTTTTACTTCAAAAGAAATTATTAATATTTCTTTTGACAATATTTCTGCTATTAATATGCTTTGAGTCTTCCAAAGCTCAGTTTTATAATGGATCTCAAATGGATTTTGGCAAAAACAGGCTTCAGTTCAATCAAGCACAATGGCTTAACTATCGTTTGCCAAAATTTGACATATATTATTATCAAGGAGGTGGAGAACTTGCCATATATATTGCACTATCAGCTAATAAGTTTATTTCTGAAGTTGAGGAAAAGCTTAATTATACGCTTGAGGATAAAATCCAGTTTATTGTTTATAAAAGCATGTCTGATCTGAAAGAAAGCAATATTGGGCTTGTCAGTGATGAACAGTATAATATTGGGGGAGTTACATATATAGTAGGTGAAAAAGTTTTTATTTATTTTGATGGGAATCATAAAAATCTTGAAAAACAAATTAAAGCCGGAATAAGTCAGGTTGTTTTTAACAAATTATTATATGGGGAACATATAGGTTCTAAAATTAAAAACACCACCTTAATTTCAATACCTGATTGGTATTCGCAAGGTTTGATGTCATATATGTCTGAAGAATGGAGCACAGAAATTGACAATTATGTAAGGGATGGAATATTATCTGGAAAATATAAAAAATTTAATTCATTAACCGGCGACGATGCTCTTTACGCCGGTCATTCCATTTGGTATTTCATTGGAAACAAATATGGAACAAAAGCTGTTTCAAATATTGTATATATGACAAAATATAGTCGCAATGTTGAAAGTGGTTTTCTGTATGGAATTGGTATTTCTCTTAAAAACATATCGAAAGAATGGCTTATTTATTATCAAAATAAATATTCTTATCTTGATAGTGTTTCCACACAAACAAATAAAACATTATTATTAAAAAAAATCAAAAAAAACAGGGTTTATGGACAAATGAAAATTAGCCCTGATGGTAATTATGTTGCTTTTACAACCAATGAACTAGGTCAATATAAAATTTGGTTGTATGATATTAATACCAAAAAAGTAAAAAGGATAAAGAAAAAAGGACATAAACTGGAAGAGAAGACAGATTATTCTTTCCCCTTGCTTGCCTGGCATCCTACAAGCGAATTTCTTTCAATAATAACTGAATCGAAAGGGAAATTAAATTTTAATAATTATACAATAGAAGATAAAGAATTTGACTCAAAGGATTTTACTTATTTCAGTAAAATATTGGGCTTTTCATATGCTCCAAATGGAAAACTTATTGTCTTTAGCGCAGTTCAGAAAGGGCAATCTGATATTTTTGTTTATAATACAGTTTCGGGTACTTATTTTCAAGTTACTAAAGATATTTATGATGATCTTAATCCTTGTTTTATAAACAATTCAAATGATATAGTATTTAGTTCTAACAGAACTAATGATACCATTACGTTTGACTACCCAAAAGGAATGCTGGTAAATGAAAAACAACTTGACTTATATATATATAATTACAGCACCAAGAATGTTGTACTTAAAAAAATAACGAATACACCTTTTGCAAATGAGACCAATCCTGTAGAATATGACAAACAATTCTTCAGCTACCTGAGCGATCAAAATGGAATAAACAATAGGTATATAACACGCATTGATAGTGTAATCAATTTTGTTGATACTACTACCCATTACCGAGATGTAATTACTACATTTTCAGTATCAGATTATCCTCGAAATATCTTAGAACAAGATATTAGTTTTAAAACAGGCAAAATTGGAGAAGTTGTATATGAAAATAGTATATATAAAATGTATTTTGATGACCTAAAATTAAGTAAAAACTTAGAAACTGTTGATCCAAAATTTACACCCTACCAAGAATCATTAATTAAATCAACTATAAAAAAAGAAAATCTTCTTGAAACCGATTCATTAAAAATAAAAAAGAAAAAAATTACCAATGTTCATGTTGGGGAAAATGATAATAAGATTGATATAAATGATTACTCTTTTGGTAAAATGCCAAAAATTAAAGACTCTACATCTGTAAAAGATTCCATTAAAATTAAAAGAGACAGTATTTTAAATAAGCTGAACGAGAACCCTCTTTCTTTTTTGGCTAACACACTTGGAAATTATCATGTTGAATATTCAATTAGTCAGGTAACTACGCAAGTTGACTTCAGTTATTTAAATTCTTCTTACCAATTTTTTACATATGGATTGACTCCAGTATTTATTAATCCAGGATTAAATGCATTTATTAAAGTTGGTATTGATGATTTATTAGAAAACTACAGAATTACTGGAGGAGTAAAACTCTCACCAAACCTTAGAAATAATGAATATATAATTAGTTACCAAAATTTAAAGTATCGGCTTGACAGAGAGCTGGTTTTTCATCGGCAGGGATTTGAAATTGCATTTACCAATGCAATGATCAGGCAACGAACGAATGAAGTTTTTTATATTTTAAAATGGCCTTTTAGCAATGTAGCGTGCATTAAAGGGACAGTTAATATGAAAAATGAACATTTTGTATTTCTATCAACTGATTTAAGAAATCTATTAGAACCAAATGTAAATATACTATGGAGCGGAATTAAAGGTGAATTTATTTTTGATAATACACGTAACAAAGGGTTGAATTTATATTATGGAACCAGATACAAAGTGTTTGCTGAATACTTTAAGGCAATAAATTACAAAGAAGTAGATATGGCAGTTGTTGGGCTTGATTTTAGAAACTATCAGAAAATCAGCAGAACTTTTATATGGGCAAACAGGTTTGCTGCAAGTACATCGTTTGGACACCAAAAATTGATTTATTATATGGGTGGTGTTGACAATTGGATAAAATTTAATAGTGAACCACCTATGTTTAATACAGAAACACCAATAGCCACTGACCAGAATTATGCATATCAGACTTTGGCTACAAATATGAGGGGGTTTAATCAGAACATAAGAAATGGGAATAGTTTCGCAGTTATCAATAGTGAATTGCGTTTCCCAGTTTTTAAATATTTTATAGCACGACCCATAAAATCTGACTTAATTAGAAATTTTCAAATTATAGGATTTGGAGATATCGGCACTGCATGGACAGGACGCAATCCTTACGCTGAAAATAATTCTCTATATAACCGAACTATTGTAAGAGGTCCAGTTATAGTACAAGTTCAATATCAAAAAAACCCTATTGTTGGAGGTTATGGTTTAGGGTTAAGAACAAGGCTGCTTGGCTATTTTCTTCGTTTCGACTGGGCTTGGGGCGTAGATGAAGGTTATGTTACACCACGTATTTTTTATTTCTCTCTTGGTTTGGATTTTTAATACAATCAGCTACTTTAAATTAAATATCAAAATATTTCCTTTTATACAACCTTATTAAATTGAAGTTTTAATAATGAAAGATTTGAAGAATAAAATCAAAAAATACGCAACAGATTTTCTTCCGGAAATTATAGCAATAAGAAGGCATATACACATTAATCCTGAACTTTCTTTCGAGGAGTTCAATACTTCAGATTTTATCATATCAAAACTTGAGGGAATGGGTATTCCTTATAAAAAAAACATTGCCAAAACTGGAATAGTTGCCTTAATTGAAGGGAAAGAACCTCATTTGAAAGTTACAACTCTAAGAGCTGATATGGATGCACTTCCTATAACAGAAGAAAGCAATGTAGAATATAAATCAATAAATAATGGCGTTATGCATGCTTGTGGACATGATGCTCACATGGCTTCGTTATTGGGTGCTGCGAAAATTTTATCGGAATTAAAAAATGATTTCAAAGGAACAGTAAAATTAATATTTCAACCTTCTGAAGAAAAATTTCCAGGTGGAGCATTGCTGATGATTAAGGAAGGTGCGCTTGAGAATCCAAAATCAGACAATATCATAGGACAACATGTACTTCCAACATTAGAAGCAGGAAAAGTTGGTTTGAAAACAGGAAAGTATATGGCTTCGACTGATGAAATATATATTACAGTAAAAGGAAAAGGTGGTCATGGTGCTACACCCGAACTAATAATTGACCCAGTTCTTATAGCGTCTCATATTGTTGTCGCATTGCAACAGATCGTTAGTAGAAATGCAATGCCTGGTGTCCCCACAGTACTTTCTTTTGGTCGCTTTATTGCCAATGGCAGAACCAATATTATTCCTGATGAAGTGAAAATAGACGGAACAATAAGAACTTTTGATGAAATCTGGCGTGCAGAGGCTCATAAAAAAATCACAAAAATGGCTCAATCAATAGCAGAAAGCATGGGTGGAGCTTGTGATGTGTTTATAGATAAAGGGTATCCCTATTTGGTAAATGACACTCATTTAACAAATAAAGTAAAAAATTACGCTATTGATTATCTTGGAAATAACAATGTTATTGATTTGGATATGCGGATGACTTCAGAAGACTTTGCATATTATTCTCAAAAAATACCTGCTTGTTTTTATAGATTGGGAGTCAAAAATGAGAAAAAAAAGATTACATCTAATTTACATACTTCAACATTTGATGTGGACGAGCAAGCGCTAGAAACTGGCATGGGCTTGATGGCATGGATTGCTCTTAGTGAGTTAACTTAAAAGCTTTATTTTTTAAGAAAAATAATTGTTTTACCATTTCCTATCATAACAATACTCCTATTATTTAATCTTGTAGCAGCATAAATAGCTCTATGTGAATTTAGATCTGAACAAATCCAGTTTAAAGATTGATTAAATAAAATAGAACCATTGTTTGCGAATGCAAATTTTGAATTGTTATCGAAAATCAAACTCCATATGCATCCTTTGCCTGAAATAGTAGTTAAATGTACTGAATCATTATAAATATTGCCAATAATACCATCATTATAAAAATGAATATTCTTGGAACCTAACAACCAAATCGTATCCTGATAAGCAATAATTTTATGAATTAATGCTTTAATTTTATATTCTTTTTTAAAATTTCCTTTATTATTATGTTTTATCAGAATCTTTGAAGATTTCCCATTAAAAGTTGATGCGTATATATTTGAACTATCTTGTGTTAAGGACCAAACAAAATTAAATTTATTTTTCCATAACGCTTTTGTTTTTCCTGAGAAAGCAGTATCAATTTCTAAAATAAAGCCCGAAGGTATTGCTAAATGGGTCTTTACTATTTTGCTCTTTCCACCACAAGCCACTAATTTTCCATTATTGAGTAAAATTAAATCATAAAAACTATGCTCTTTGTATTTTTGAAAAGAATAAATTTTATCAACCTTATGTTTTAATGTATTAAATTTATAAATGGTTCCTTTATCAGCAGCAATGTATATATAATCAGCAAACTTAACCATTTTGTAAAAACTTTTTCCTTCATTGTTATATGAAATAGTACCAATATTACCTGACGAATCAATAGTTTTAAGTATTCCATGTTCTCCACAAATCCAAAATTCATTACTATTCAACTTGCAAATATCATATAAACTGCTATCCGAATTGTTTGAAGCACTGATGATTTCCATTTTTTGAGCTTGAGAAAAAAAAATGGAGAAGAAAAAAGCAAATAAACTTAATCGAAAAGCATTAATCATTTGCTTTGGAATTAAAAAGGATATAACCAATATTTAAAACAACTGAGAATTTGGTGTTTGCATTGCTGTAATAATTTAAGCATAAACTTACCGGACCAATAGGACTTTTGTAAACCAAAGCACTACTTGCCATAAAATATCTTGTTTTAAATGGCTCTCCATATGAAGCTGTAAGGTTGTCCTCTTTTATAATATCTCTATAAGGTTGAAAAAGATATCCACCAATACGAAAATCAATTTTTTTACGAATAATAATAACATTATCAAGTCCAATGGATGAGTAAATTTGATTTCTATAATTAGTTAAAAAAATGGTTTTGCTTTCGGGAATTGGCTCGAATGCAGGAGCAGCAAGAAGAGAAGCAGTATAGTTTGAGAATAACTTTTGGGTTGAAAAAACTGTTTCAGTAAAGAATCCCAGTTTTAGTCTTTTATAAGTTTTAAAATAATTGATGTATTTAGCTTTAAAATAAACATATTCATGAAATCTTTCAAATTTCTCAGTTAATTGAGATGTAGTACCTGGCACGCCTAATTCTGTTCCTCTTACATGTCTGAATTTAAAAAGAAGATATGTTCCTTTATTAGGAAATTGCTTACTATTTAAAGTACTTCGTTCGAAATATAAAGTTGAGGTATAAAAATCAAAATAGGTTTTATCAGGCACATCAATTCTGCTAAAGTAATTTGTTTGGTAATAATCGTCTCTTGATGACCCATAAGCAAAACCTGTTACTAATTTGCTTGCATTGCCGGTTGAAGCACCAACATCTATTCCTGCATGATATTCGCTCTGAATAAGATATGAAGGAGTTTTGTCTTCAAAAAAAGGAGTACTGCTTTTAAAGAAATCCCAACGATTATAAGTGAAGCTTGGTTCTATATAAAATGGATTTTTATATGGAAAATCGAGCCTTATAGCTGCTTTTCCTGAGCCATAAAACTTACCAAAATACATATTAACCAAATATGTTGATAAAAAACTTCTAAAATCTTTATATTGCACTTGAAAAAAAGCTTCGTTGTTGGGGTTAGAAGAAATATTACCACCAAAATCAAGTAAAATTGTTTTTTTTCTTTTTACATCCAAATAAAAGTCATATAAATTTGATTTATTATTGAATACCAGCAAAGGAAATATGTTTTCAAAATCATCTTCTGCAAATAATTTAAAATATTGGGATTTTAAATCTGATAAAGGGATTGGTAATTTGTTTTTATGAAGAACTTCGTTCTTTTTTAAAATTTTTCTTACATATATTTCTTCCTTTTTACTCAGTCCATTAATATAAATTTTGTCAACTTTTAATTCAGGCTTTTTTTTGCAAAACAAATCTCTTTTTACATTTAAGCTATCAATATTCACTCTTCTGTGAACAAATAATTTTATACTATCAATCAATCGGGTAGTAGCAACATAACCACTGTCAACATATTCTGAACTGCGACCAAAGTCAAACAAACTGGTATTTTCAAGATTTGGTTTAATTAATATGCTGGCTTCACAAATTGTAGAATAATTGGTCTTGCTCACAAGCATATTCTCTATTTGAGTGAGCACATCATCTTCATCAGGAGAATCGAAGTTGGCAGCAACTTTGCAACCTATAATTACATCTGGATTAAAATCTTCTAAAGCAATATCGGCAGGAAAATTATTATAAATTCCTCCATCAAATAAAAGTCTGGAATTAATAGATATGGGTTTAAAATAGAAGGGAAAAGTCATAGATGCCCTAATTGATTTCCCTAAATCTCCTGATTTAAATATTACAGATTTGTTTGCTTCTATATCAGCAGCAACACAACGAAAAGGCACAAATAAGCTGTCAAAATTTCCATTACTTATATTGGTTGCTCCAGAAAGCAACTCCATAAAAGCAAAATCTAATTGCAAAGGTGAAAAAAAGTTTGTAGGTAATTTGTGTTTCCAGACAGAATCTTTGTCATTATAATTAAACTTAAAAGTTACCCATGAAGCATCTGGTGCTTTTTTTTGATAATAATATATATGCTTATCGGTAGCCTGACCTTCAGCCCAATTCTGAAAATCTTCAGATTCCACCAATTCCTCAAGTTCTTTTGGTGACATTCCGTTGGCATATAAACCACCAATTATAGCTCCAATTGAAGTACCTGTAATATAATCTATAGGAATATTGTTTTCTTCCAAGGCTTTTATAACTCCAACATGGGCAACTCCTCTGGAACCTCCCCCACTCAAAACCAGAGCAACCTTTTGGGCATTAACATTATGAGAAGCTGACAAACAAATAATTATTTGCAGCAAAATCACTAATATCAAATGCTTATTGTAATTCATATTTAGTTTAAGGTTAGTACAAAATTAATTAAACTTTATTTACTTATTAAATAATATGCAAATATTTCAACAAAATATCTTTTTATAAAGCACATAAACTTATTTGGGTTTTAAATAAACACTTTTCAATCCATAAAAAGAAGCATAACCACAATTTATCCAATGCGTTGAATCGCTTGTTATATCTAATACATAAATAGTTGATGGTTTATTTTGTAAAGGATTTGAAACAAATGTAAGAATTGATTTTCTTTTAAAATCATAAATAGCAGCATACCGATCATTCATTTCTTTATCAAAACCCAATGCTTTTCCATATAAAATATCAGTATATGCATTATACCCATTTTTTGTTATTGCCAAAGCAATTAATGTAATCAGAAACAAAACAATTAAAAACCTTTTATTTATTGATTTTTCAATATTTTTAATAAACGAATGATCTTTAAAGAAATTTACCCATAATATCAGAATTATCAACCATAGTATAATAAATAAGAAACAAGCAACATTAACCGTTCTGTGTTGACCCAGAATTCCAGTACTCCAATATGCTGGAAAAATACAAATAAAAACTACCATTGGAATGATTAAACTCAACAATATAAGTTTTTTGAATGAAGAAACCTTTAAAATCCCAATATTATCATTAATATCTTTGATTACATATATAAATAATACTGATAGTATTATAAAAGGAAGGTTTGATACCCAATCAAAAATAAACCTAATTGTTTGAAGAAAAGACATTAAAATACTAAGACCCAATTGGTGTTTGTTTTCAAAAAAACCTGCTCTTACTTCATTGCCTGGAGCATAAAACATAATGAAAGAAAAAAATAAAACTATAATAAATAATATTACAGATATTGCCCTTTTGCTTTTATACTTGTAAAATGAAGATGTTAGAAATAGCAAATGAAAAAAAAGCATCACAACCATAGCAATTTCATTAAATCCAATAATTATTACAATCAATAAAGCAATCATTATTAAATGAAATATTTTTCCAAAAAGGTAATTGCCATTTAAATAGCGGTATAAAAGAGAAACATATAATACTCCTAAAACAACCGACAAGTGGTAAGTGATAGCTCCGGTAAACCAATATATCCCTTCTGCAATATTTGGCATAACAAATAAATAAAAAAGAGTAAGAGATAAAGAAAGGTTAATTTTAATGATATTCGTAAGTTTAGCTTTATATATAGATGTAAAAATAAAGTAAACTGATAGAAAAGTAAATAAAACAAGCACTATAGGAATAAGTTGATAAACAAATAACTTATTAAAAGCAATAGGATTAAGCAAAACTAACACATTAGAAGCATATCTGCCATTCCAGGTATAGAATTGATTAATGTACTCACTTACCCAATTATTACTAATTGTAAGAAAAGCATAATTATAATCGTCGGCAGCCGGATGTATAAAAAATGAAAGATAGAAATACGGTATTAAAAGGGTTAACAATAAAAACAATGCAACCCAATTTAAATTAAAGGATTTAATAACTCGATTAAACAATTTTATAGCTATAATAAAAGACTAAAGATATTGTTTTTAAATAAAATGACGAAAAATACTATTGTTTAATAACAAAAAGAAAATAAATGCAAAAGCAAATGAATTGATTTTTTGTTGTTACTTTTGCAGTTAAAGTTTAAAAAAATTTAATTATATAATGTCATTTAAGACAATCAGGGGAATATTGTTAATTATTGGGTTTATTTTTAGCTTTTCTCTTCAGGCTAATATTAAGGATACCATTAAAACTCCAACTGACTCCTTAGCGAAATTTTATTTTTTTTCACAACGATTTGAGCATTTAAAACAAAGAGATTATACTTCTATAGATACAATGTTAATAGGGTTTCAGAAATATGACCCTGCAAATGAATTATATCCATTTCATACTTCCCTTGGCAATATTGGGTTAGCAAACAAAAGTATGGTTTATGATCATAAAACCATTCAAGGTTTTGATCTTGGAAACCATAGCTTTGATTCATATCTTTTTATCAGTGAAAATTTAAAATATTATAAAGGATTATCTCCCTATTCCAATATGTTTTATTTAATGGGAGCAAAAAAAGAACAATATCTAAATGCCATACATAGTCGTAATCTGAGTAAAAACTTCACTATAGGGATCAACTATCGGTTAATTCGATCGCCAGGTTATTATAAATGGCAAACATCAAATAACACCAATGCTGCACTGACATCTTATTATACAACAAGCAATAAAAGATATGGTTTTATTGCTAATTATGTTTTTAACCGTATTCTTTCATTAGAAAATGGTGGAATATTTCCTGATTCTATAACGCAATTTGAAGAAAACACAGTGAATGATAGAATGTTCATTAGTGCTAATTTTATTACAGATCAACAAAGAAGAAATAACCTCAAAGAGTCTGCCTTTTATTTAAAGCAATTCTATAATTTTGGTTTTAATAAATCCATAAAAATAAACGATTCTACAAAAGAAAAGAATTATATTAGCCTTGGGGTAATAAGCCATTCTATTAAATTTGACAGAAAATCTATTTATTATGAAGATAACAAACCTCTTTCAGGTTTCTATAAAAATATTTTTTATGATTCAACAAACACATACGATTCTTTGCATTATAGAATATTAGAAAACAAACTTAGCTTATCAAATGAAAGTAGCGAAACTGTTGGAAAGAGTTATTTTTTACTATACAATATCGGACTAACCCATCAATTTATCAATATTGTTCAAACAATTTACAAACCCTATAAGCCAACACGTAATGTTAGCAGATTATCAGATTCTACTATTAGTCAGTACATTCTTGAGGCTGAATTAAAAACAAATCCAGAAAAATTAATTTCATTAGGAATTAATTCTTATAAAGTATTTGGAGGTTATAACAATAAGGATATGGGGGTTCATGCTTTTTCAATGATCAACTTTTCAGATTCCATTGTCTCCGATAATTACATACAGTTATATGCCGGGTACACCGAAAATGAAACATCATGGTTAAATAAACATTTATATACAAACCATTTTAAGTGGGACAACGATTTTAAAAAAACAAAAACGCTCAGTACTGGTATTAATTGGACATACAAAACCCTTTCAGCCGATCTAAATTACGCTATTGTTGATAACTTAGTATATTATGATACATTAATATTGCCTCAGCAATATGCTTCTACAGCTAATATATTGAGTATTTCGGTTTGTAAAAATTTTAAATACAGAAACTGGAGTCTTGATAATATGATTATTTATCAAAAGATAATTAAAGGAGATTCTGTTATACGTTATCCTGAATTTATATTAAATCATTCCCTTTATTATAATGGTAATTTTTTCAAAGGTGCTTTATTATCTCAGTTTGGTATTGATATTAATTACAATAGTAGTTATTATGCAGATGCTTACATACCCGGAATAAGAACTTTTTATTTGCAAAACACAAACGAAATTGGGAATTACCCCTATTTTGATGTGTTTCTTAACTTTAAAATTAAAAGGGTAAGGTTTTTCTTAAAGTACCAACATGTGAGTCAGGGACTATTTGGTTATAAATATTATACTACTCCTTATTATCCATTGCAAGACCGTGCTTTGAAATTCGGTTTGTCATGGATATTTCATAATTAGTATCAGCAAGAAAACGCCAATAATTTCGTTATTCTTGTATTGAAAACAGTCGTTTACCTCGTGCAAACTCCTTGGTTTTCAAAACTACGAAAGCCTCATTCTTGACGTTTTCTTATCTGACAATGAGTTTTCTTGCAGACTCTAATTAGCCAAATCAGAAGAATCATATTAAATATTGTATTTGTATTCTTTTTGCTCAATTGTTTTATTGTTTAAAATCACTAGTGACCAATAAAACTTAATAGATTCCTTGCCTGCCGGATAGGCAAGTTCGCTTCGCTCTGAATGACAATGTATATGAGTGGGTTATTATGTGGAGTGGTTGTCATTCAGAGTTATAACATTTAAGAAAAAAATGCTTGAAGACTAATGACAATATCTTTTTAAAACCTTACATATAGAATGATTTGTAAAAAAAATGGGAAGATAGAAGTTCTATATGTTGCGAAATTCGACATGAAGAATAAGAATTTAGTGGGAGATTCCTCACCTCGAGAAAAACGAGGTTCGGAATGACATTTTATTTTGTGTTATAGTGGAGGAGGACTTGGTGGTGCGGGTGAAGCCCGCACCACCAAGTCCTCCTCCA
>DYDE01000130.1 GCA_020718065.1 Marinifilum sp.
TAATATATATTAGTTTATTTTATAAATAATTATAGTTGTTTATCATAACATACAAATATAAGGGTATTTATCTTTGTGTGAAAATATAAAAACATATCAATATCATTTCTTATGGGAAAAATATACGAGAAGTTGATGCAGGATGTTCGATTTATTGAGGGTCTTAAAGCATGTATCAATTGTGGAACTTGTACTGCAATTTGTGCAGCGGCTGAATTTTATAATTATGATCCTCGTGTAATTGCAGATACTGTCCAAACCAAAGATGATGATCAGATAATAGAGTTATTAAAAAGCGATGCGATCTGGTATTGTGGAGAATGTATGTCTTGTAAAACAAGGTGTCCTCGTGGCAATGCTCCTGGCTTAATTATAATGGCACTTCGAGCACTTTCTCAGGAAATGGGTTTCTTTGTGGAATCTGAAAAGGGAAGACAACAACTTGCAATAAAGCGTACTGTTGGACAGTGGATATTAGATTATGGATATTGTATATATCTTGAAGGAGTTGGAACCGATCTTCATCCAGAGCAAGGTCCTATTTGGGATTGGAAGCAAAAGAATTGGAATGCTCTTTTTGATCGTTTGGATGCAAACTATAAAGGAGATGGTCCTGGTATATTAAGAAAAATCCCTGAAGAAGCATTGGAAGAAGTTAGAAAGATATTTGAAGTTACTGGAGGCAATGCTCGTTTTGATAAAATTGAAGAATATTCAAAAAATAAAGCAAAAGAAATGAAATTGGAATATGGTGAAGGAATGGATAATGAGTATTTTAAACATATATATTCTTTTAATAATCAAAAACACAACAAGGAATGAAACTAGAAGGGAAAAAAGCCATTTGGAAAGATTATCAGAAAGAGATAGCTGATGATAAATATTTTTATGTCCGTAGTTGTATTCGACAAAATTTTTTTCCTGGTTCTGAAACAGCATTTATTCGGATACTAAGAGAAGAATTGGGGAAGGATATTTTTGAACATCCTTGCCATACTACATGCACAGGCATTGGTTATCATGGGGATATTGTTCCTTTGGATACTATGATGACTGTCGTTGCTCGTCAGTTTGCATTAATGACAGAAGCTGGTTACGAAAATTTGGTTCCTTCATGTATTACTTCTTTTGGAATATATACAGAAGTATTAGATACATGGCATCATTTTCCTGAAGTAGAAGCAAAAGTTAGAGACTATTTGATAAAAGCAACAGGCAGGGAATTTAAAATCCCTGTAAATATTGCACATGCAAGTGATATCACTTATAAATTCAGAAAAGAAATTGCTGCTAAAGCAAAATATAAATTAGTAAATAAAGAAACCGGACAACCTTTAAAAGTGGTTGAGCATATTGGTTGTCATTATTCAAAGATGTTTCCCGATAAAGGGGTTGGTGGAGCTGAGTATCCATATGTATTGGTTGGAATGATTGAAGAGTGGGGTGGGGAAGTGGTAGATTATCCAGAAAGAAGACATTGTTGTGGTTTTGGTTTCAGACAATATCTTGTGCAGGCAAACAGAGGATACTCAATAGCCTGTTCTCATAAAAAATTTGAATCTATGGAACCTTACAAACCTGATATGATTATCACCAATTGTCCGGGTTGTCCCATGTTTCTGGATAAATGGCAATATGCTATTGCTGAGATGGAAGGTAAAACATATGGAGAAAATGGACATGGAATTCCTGTATTCACATACGAAGAAGTTGCAGGAATGGTTCTTGGTTATAATCCATGGGATTTAGGATTACAAACCCATCAGGTTTCTTGTGAAACAGTTCTTGACAAAATTGGTATTCCTTATAATCCAGATGAAAAATACAATGGTATAAATGGTATAAAATTGGGAGTACCTGAAATGCCGGTAAATTTAAAATGTTGTTAATACTTGGGTTATTTTGAACCCAAATCTAAATTTGCAAATATTTAGAAAATAAAAGAAATAAAATTTAAGAAGTTATTGAAAAACATATAAAGATTTCTATTGATGAATAAAAAAGTAGTTGTTATTGGAGGTGGAATTGCAGGTATGGAATCATCTGCACATCTTGCGGCATTGGGTTATGAAGTAACCTTATTAGAGAAGACCGATAAATTGGGAGGTCACTTGTTGAATTGGGAAAAATTATTTCCTACCATGAGAATGGGCAAAGAAGTTGTTACTTTTCTTAATGAAGGTGTTGAAAAGGGGAAGGTAAATGTTATTTACAATGCTGAAATTCTGAATACAAAAGAAATTATGAACGGCTTTTCAATCACCTTAAACAATAATATTGTGCTTGAATCAGATGCTATATTGGTTACAACTGGGTATGATTTGTTTGATGCCAGTAAAAAAGAAGAATATGGTTTTGGTATCTATGATAATGTAATTACATCAGCTGAACTGGAAGAGAAATTTATGAAAGGTGAAAAAATCACCACCTCTGATGGAAAAATTCCAAAAAGAATTGGGTTTGTCCATTGTGTTGGATCAAGAGATGAAAAAGTAGGCAATACCTATTGCTCCAAAGTTTGTTGTGTAACTGCTGTGAAACAATCTATTGAAATTAAGGAACATCTTCCTGAAACGGATGTTTATTGTTTTTATATGGATTTAAGAATGTATGGCATGCATTTCGAAGCTTTGTATAGAGAATCTCAAGAAAAGTGGGGAGTAAATTTTGTTAGGGGTAGGTTATCCGAAGCTTGTGAAAATATGGATGGAAGCATTTTAGTTAAAGTTGAGGATACTTTAGCGGGTAAACCCATGAAAATGAGCGTAGATTTATTGGTATTAATGGTGGGTTTTGAACCTTCACTTGGGACCAAAAAAGTAGGAAAGATATTAAACCTTCAGTTTGGGGTAAACAGGTTTTTCAAAACACAGGATCAGCATACCCTTACTAATGTTTCAAATGTAAAAGGAATATTCTTTGCGGGTTCCTGTACTGGGCCTAAAACTATAACCAATACAATTACAGATGCTCGTGCTGCAGCATCTACCATTGCCAATTATTTGAGTGGTCATGATATTCATAATAGAATTATGACTTCCGACATCAAAGCTACTGTATAATGATAGAATTCGGATACAATATTGCTAAAGACCGTCAGATCGATTTTGACAAAAATGATAAGCGAATTTCAACCTATGTTCGTGAAAATGAGCCATCGTTTAAAACATGCATTTCTTGTGGTACCTGTACTGCAACCTGCTCTGCTGCTAACTTTACTGATTTTAACTTTCGCAAATTACAACTGATGGTCAGAAGGGGAGAAACCCTAGAAGTAAAAGAAGAAATTAAAAAGTGCATGTTATGTGGTAAATGCTATTTGGCATGTCCAAGAGGTGTTAACACCCGTAACGTGATAATTCAAATAAATCAGGCAATTGAAAAAATAGAGAACCATGATATTTGATCCATTTGTACTGCCTTTTACAATAGGGCTTTTAATATTATTTTTTATTGTCTTCTATAAATTTGGAGGATGGATAAGAAAATTTTCTTCAGAAGATAAATCAAATCTCAAAAAGGCTTTGTTTAGCAAAAATCTATTCGTTGCTTGTAAAGAAATTTTTTATGAGAGTTTGTTGCATCGGAAAATTTTCAGGGTAAATCCCAAACTGGGATACATGCACATGAGTCTTGCTTTTGGTTGGTTCTTGCTAATTGTAGTGGGTAATATTGAAACCAGAATTCATAGTGGCCGCGAAATCAATGGACCATTTTATCCCATATTTTTTAAGTTTTTCGAACATAACCGCTCTACTATTCCATTTAGCAACTTCTTCGTGTTTCTAATGGATCTACTACTGCTCTTTGTTATGACAGGTGTTGTTTTGGCAATATTTAAACGCTTTTATTCCAAATTCTTTGGTATGAAATCGACCACCAAACTGAAAATAGGGGATAAGTTTGCTTTGTATTCACTTTGGTTTATTTTTCCATTACGTTATCTTGCAGAAAGTCTTTCTTCTGCAGTATATAATACAGGAGGTTTCTTCACTGGAACAACAGGCGATATACTAGGCAGCTTTTTACCTGCTGCTGATATTTATTATTATTTCTGGTGGGCTTATTCTTTGGCATTGGGTGTTTTCTTTGTTTCCTTGCCTTTTTCAAGATACATGCATATTCCTACCGAAGTTGTATTAATATTTATTAGAAATGCAGGTGTTGTTGCTTCAAAACAATACAATACCTTATCAGAAATAGAAGTCAATGCCTGCCCCAGATGTGGAATATGTATAGATAAGTGTCAGCTAAATACTTCATTAGATAATAAAAAAATACAACCCGCCTATTTCCTTCGGGATGTTCGATTTAATCAAGTAAAAGAAGAAATAGCTACCGACTGTATGCTTTGTGGGCGATGTGAAGAATATTGTCCGGTTGGTATTAAACTGAATAATATAAGGGTGGCTAAACGCAAGGATTTTGCAGTTGATTATATTGATAATTATAAATATCTTCCCCCTGATGAAGTAGCAAAAGCTGATGTTATCTATTTTGCTGGTTGTATGACTCATCTTACTCCTTCTATCAAACATTCAATGACAAAGATTCTTGATACGGCAAAAGTGAGCTATTGGTTTATGGATGAAGATGGAAGTGTTTGTTGTGGAAGACCATTGATGATGAATGGCAAAGATAAAATGGCTGCTGAATTGATTGAAAACAATAAAAGAAAAATTCTTGCTTCTGGTGCTAAAATATTTGTTACTTCTTGTCCAATTTGCTTAAAAGTATTTGGAGAAGAATACAATCTGGGTATAAGAGTGATGCATCATTCACAATATTTATTACAATTGGTTAAAGAAAATAAATTGAAATTAAATTTAACAGATAATAATATTGTATATCATGATCCTTGTGAGTTGGGTAGGGGAGCAGGTATATATGAAGAACCCAGGGAATTGATCAAAAGATTTAATAATCTTGTTTCAAACGAATTTGAAAAGGAAAATGCACTCTGCTGCGGTGGAAGTCTTGGTAATACTAAAATGTCTCACGACCAGCGAAATATCATTGCAAAAGATGTAGTTCTTCAATTAACCTCTGACAATCCTGATATATTGGCTACTGCTTGTCCTTTGTGTAAGAAATCTTTTACTTATAAATCATCTGTGAAAGTAATGGACATTGCAGAGATTGTTGCCAATTCGATTTCTCAAACTGAACCTGAAAAAATAATATCAAGGAAAGAAGCGTTAATGAATGCTTAAGTAATAACCTTTATTTTAAAAGCATATTTTTTTATAAAAAATTATCCGGAATTATTTATAAAACAAGTGAATGCATTTGATTTAACTCATAAATCAGACTTTAAAAAATTGTCTTTCTGTTTTCGAGTTGTTAATCAAAACAAATAAATTATTTACTTTTGCTTTATGAATAACAAAAGGAAAATTGCTTTTTTAACTCTGGGTTGTAAGCTAAACTACACAGAAACTTCTACTATTTCTAAACAGTTTTCTGAAGATGAATTTCTGAAAGTTGATTTTAAAGAAAAAGCAGATATTTATGTCATCAACACATGCTGTGTTACTGAAAATGCAGAAAAAAAATGCAAACAATATATTCGTCAGGCTCAAAAACACAATCCAGAGGCAACTATTGCTGTTGTGGGATGCTACTCTCAGCTTAATGCTGATAAGATATCTTCAATAGATGGTGTAGATTTGATATTAGGTAATGAAGATAAATTTAAGATTAAAGAATTGCTTGGTACTTATAAAAAGAATGCAATTCCTGTTATTTCTAATATCGATATAAACAAATCTTCATCTTTTAAACCATCCTATTCTTCAGGTGACAGAACCCGTTCTTTTTTGAAGGTTCAGGATGGGTGCGATTATTTTTGCAGCTATTGTACCGTTCCATATGTGAGAGGAAGAAGCAGAAGTTCAGCAATTGAAGATGTCATTCAGTCTATAAAAGACATTGTAGAACAAGGGGTGAAGGAAGTTGTTCTAACAGGAATAAATATTGGAGATTTTGGAAAACGTAATGATCTTAAATTCATAGATTTGTTAATAGAAATAGAAAGTATTTCGAACATTGAACGTGTAAGAATTTCATCTATCGAGCCTGATTTGCTTTCTGATTCTATCATTCAACTGGTAAGTAAATCAAAGAAATTAATGCCTCATTTTCACATACCACTTCAATCAGGTAACGATAAAATTTTAAAAGCAATGCAACGAAAATACAATACAGCATTATTTACAGAAAGAATTCATACTATTAAGTCCCTGATTCCATATTGTTGTATTGCTTCTGATGTAATTGTTGGTTTTCCAGGAGAGAGCAATGATGATTTTGATGAAACATATCATTATCTTGAGAATATAGATATTTCATATGTGCATGTATTTCCCTATTCTGAAAGATCAAATACACCTTCTTCCAAATTCAATGACAGGGTTGATCAGACAGAAAGAAAAAGAAGAAGTAATATATTACACCAGCTTTCTGATATAAAGAAGAACCAATTTTATAAACTAAATTTAGGAAAACAACATAATGTTCTTTTTGAATCAGAAATTAACAAAGGATTTCTATTTGGATTTACTGATAATTATATTCGTGTAAAAACTCCATATAACTCTAATTTAATTAATCATATCGTTCCTGTTAGATTGAGTGAAATTGATCAAGATGGAGTTTATATCGTTGAATTATTGAATGGTTAACAAGAATATGCAGTTTGATCTTTTTTTTTGAGAACTTTTGTGTATTTGAAACTTAGTGGCATTATTAATTTGGATTTCTTCAATATTATAGAACAGAACTTTTATTTTGTGGTTTCGACTCCACTTAACCACCACGAAACATAAAACTAAATATTAAATGTATCCTACAATAAGCGATTTTATTAAAGATATTTTTGGGATTAATCTTCCTTTACCTATACAGAGTTTCGGTTTTTTTCTAGCTATTGCTTTTTTGTTTGCAGCATTTTTTCTCACCAAGGAATTTAAAAGAAAAGAAAAACAAGGACTCATAAATCCAATAATTAAAACAAAAGTAAAAGGAAAACCAGTTTCCTTTGAAGGATTGGGTTTAAATGGATTAATTGCTTTTATACTTGGATTCAAAATTTTTGGAGCCATATTAAATTATAGTGAGTTTTCTGATAATCCACAGCAATATATTATATCAACAAAAGGGAATCTATGGATTGGAATTGTTTTTGCTTTTATCGCAATTGCATACCAATATACAAGAAGATATAAAGCAAGGTTAAAGGAACCTATAATAACAGAATATAAAATTCGACCACATGAGCATACATCAAACATTATATTGATTGGTGCAATTACTGGAATAATTGGATCTAAGTTGTTTCATAATCTTGAAAACATTGATGAATTAATAGCAAATCCAATTGATGCATTGTTATCTTTTAGCGGACTAACTTTTTATGGAGGACTAATTTTGGCAACAATTGCCATCATTATTTATTCAATAAAAAATAAAATACCAGTAGCAGTGATGGCTGATGTTGTTGCACCGGCTATAATATTGGCATATGGTATTGGAAGAATTGGTTGTCAGTTTGCAGGTGATGGTGATTGGGGAATTGCTAATCTGACTCCCAAACCCGGATGGCTTGGTTTTTTGCCGGACTGGTTATGGGCATATAATTACCCCCATAATATTATCAATGAGGGAATACCAATAGATGGATGTATTAGTAAACATTGTTTTGTTTTAGCAAACCCTGTTTTCCCAACCCCTGTTTATGAAACCATTATGTGTATTTTATTATTTGGATTAATTTGGTTGATAAGAAAAAAGATAAAAACCAATAGCGTTTTATTTGGGTTCTTTCTCATATTTATGGGAATAGAAAGATTTTTGATAGAAAAGATCAGAATTAATATACATTATAATATATTGGGATATAAGTTTTCTCAAGCAGAAATAATATCAATCCTGCTGATCTTAACAGGATTAGTCTTAATTTGGATGTTGAAAAGAAAAACTCCAACATATAAAAAGAATTAATTAATGCGATTAATAAACTAATAATAAGTCTTTTACGCTTTCAACTGCCTTCGCTAAATTCAAAAATTCATTTTAGTCGAATAAATTTAATCATTCAATACAAATATTTTTGTTTCTATGAAATACAGAAGTACGTATTGGTAAAATACAGTCGTATTTATGTAGTACGGAAGTCCATTTTACATCCGTACACATGTATTTATGCAATACGGAAGTCCGTATTGGTAAAATACAGTCGTATTGATGCAGTACGGAAGTTCGTTTTGCATCCGTACACATGTATTTATGCAATACTGAGGTATGTATTGGTAAAATACACTTGTATTTATGCGGAATGATAAGTCGTACTGTTTCCGTACACGAATATTTAGTTGATAGTAAATGTCGTACTGGTAAAAAACATTTTTATTTATTTAATTAATCATGTAGTTTAAAATCTGTATGTTGATATAGATTGATTTATAATATTAAGTTCTAATTTATACAACAAAATTCTAATAATTAAAAAACGAACCACTTTGATACTTGTTTTCCAAATATTTCGTAGATTATCACAGATTTATCTGTGTAAATTTGTGCAATCTGTAGCAAATATTTCACCTATATATTTTCAACAAATATGCTGTTACAATATATATGTGAGGCTTATTTGCTATGCATCCTTTCTAAAAAGAAATTATGTATATTTGTGATTAAAAAGCACGGACAGTAAAGAGATGGCTATTAGTATATAATAAATTGTTTTTATTAATAAACTAAGTTTTATAAAGGAATATTTCCATGTTTCTTTGGAGGATTGGTTTTTCTCTTGTTTTTAGTCATTTCCAATGCTTGTATTAATTTTATTCTGGTTTCTTTGGGATAGATGATCTCATCAATATAACCTAATTCTGCAGCTTTATATGGATTGGCAAAGGTGTTTTTGTAATTTTCAACAGCAGAATTGCGTTCTTCTTCGTTAAGTGTGTTTTTATAAATAATATTAACAGCACCTTCAGCACCCATTACGGCAATTTCTGCTGTTGGATAGGCGTAGTTTACATCAGCTCCGATATGTTTACTTGACATCACATCATAGGCACCACCATAAGCTTTACGTGTGATAACTGTTATCTTTGGAACGGTTGCTTCGCAATATGCATAAAGAAGTTTTGCACCATGTTTAATAATTCCTCCAAATTCCTGTGTTGTTCCAGGTAAGAAACCAGGTACATCAACAAATGTAATAATAGGAATATTGAAACAATCGCAGAAACGAACAAAACGTGCTGCTTTAACAGAAGAATTAATGTCCAATACCCCAGCCAGAATTTGAGGTTGGTTTGCAACTATACCTGCTACCTGACCATTTAAACGGGCAAAACCAATGATAATGTTCTGGGCATAATAAGGCATTACTTCCAGAAAATTATTATTATCAACAACTGTAACAATAATCTCTTTCATATCGTATGGTTTGTTTGGATCATCTGGTATAACTGTTTGAAGCTTTTCATCTTCTCTGAATTTGTCATCCAAACTGGTTTTAAAAGGAGGCTCTTCCATATTGTTAGAAGGCAAATATCCGATCAATTCCCTTAACATCATCATACATTGTTCATCATTTTCAGCTACAAAGTGTGCAACACCACTTTTTGAATTATGAGCCATTGCGCCACCAAGGTCTTCTTTGGTAACTTCTTCATGAGTAACTGCTTTAATAACATCTGGTCCTGTAACAAACATATTACTGGTTTTATTAACCATCATTATAAAATCTGTTAATGCTGGAGAATATACTGCACCGCCTGCACAAGCACCCAATATAGCTGAAATTTGAGGAATTACACCTGATGACATTGTATTTAAATAAAAGATATCAGCGTATCCTGCTAAACTTTCAACACCTTCTTGTATTCTTGCTCCACCAGAATCGTTAAGTCCTATTACTGGCGCTCCCATCTTTAATGCAGTTTGCATTAATTTTACAACTTTGTCTGCATTAGCCCTGCTCATTGTTCCTCCAAAAACGGTGAAATCCTGAGCAAAAACAAACATAAGTCTTCCTTCAATTCTACCATAACCTGTTATAATACCATCACCCAATATTTTATTCTTCTGCATTTCAAAATCAGAACAGCGATGGGTAACAAACTTATCTGTTTCAACAAAACTACCAGGATCCATCAGATCATTTATTCTTTCACGGGCAGTTTTTTTGCCAGCTTTGTGCATTTTTTCAATTCTATCTATTCCTCCACTTAGGGCTGCTTCTTTTTTTTTCTTTTCTAATAATTTATATTTGTCTTCTAGCTTCATAACTTACAATAATTAAAAATGATTAATATTTTTGTGTATAATTATTCAACAATTATCAAAGGTTGATCAGCAACAACTGTATCCCCTTCTTTTACCTTAATTTCTTTTATTAACCTGTCCTTTTTTACTTTGTATTCACTTTGCATTTTCATGGCTTCAACAATAATAACTGTTTGATCCTCTTTTACTTTATCTCCAACCTTTACTAATATTTTTACAACTTTACCAGGCATAGGAGTTGAGATTACTATTCCACCTTCATCCTCAATTCCTTTTACTCTATTTGTAAGGTATTTTGTTTCAGTGTCTATGATATCAATATTAAATGAATGCATATATGTCTTTATTACAAAAGCTTTTTTTGTTTTGTCTCTATATACTTCCACATTATAAGATTTTCCATCTAATATAATTGAATACAAACCCTCCGAAACTTTAACTATATCTGAGGTGTATAACTTATTATTGACTTTGTAAGTTATAAGATTGTCTGTTTTATTTATAAATTCAATATTATAATCATTTACATTGTCTATATTCATTTCAATTTTCATATAGAAAGCTTTTTAGAATTGATATTATTAAAAACTATTTACTATTATACTTTGCACGCTGATAAAATTAAGTATTTTAAAGGTATAGGGGTGTAAGGCATTGACACTATCCCCTAATACCTTTATACCATATTCATATTTGTCCCGTTTGCAGTTTATCTAACTTTGTTCTTTTAACTTTTAACTTATATCTTTTATAATCTATTCATACCTGCTGATCTTCCATAGGCTTTCCATTCATTCATTTCAAGACATTTTTTAGTGCATATTTCTTGTTTTTTAAATGTTGTATGGTAATCAAAAAATGCTACCATAGCTGCTATATCCATATGCAATTCATCTTGCTCGATCTTTGCAAAAAGCTCATTTTTATTGTTTTCTATGAAATGGGTATTGTAGTTACCGGAGATAAATACTGGATTGTCCATAATACGCGCCAGAAACTTAATAGATGTTTTAATACCGGTAATTTTATATTCATATAACGCTCGTCTCATTCTTGAAATTGTTTCTTCACGTGTTTTGCCCCAAACAATTAGTTTTGCAATCAAAGGATCGTAATATAAAGGTATTTCAAAACCTTCAAATACGTAACCATCAATTCGAACACCAAATCCATGTGGTTCTCTAACGTGTTGAATAGTGCCAGGACATGGCATGAAATTTTTATCCGTATCTTCAGCGTATATTCTGCATTGGATAGAATGTCCACTTTGCATTAAATCTTCTTGTTTAAAAGACAATGGTAAATTATTAGCAATATTTATTTGTTCTTTAACAAGATCAACACCAACAACTCTTTCTGTTACCGGATGTTCTACTTGAAGTCTGGTATTCATTTCAAGAAAATAATAATTAAGATTATCATCAACAATAAATTCAATTGTCCCTGCACTATGATAGTTTACAGCTTTAGCAGCTGCCACTGCAGCTGCTCCCATCTTATATCTAACTTCTGGAGTTAAAAGACAAGAAGGAGATTCTTCAATCACTTTCTGATGACGACGCTGTACAGAACATTCGCGTTCAAAAAGATGAACAACAGTTCCATGTTTATCAGCCAATATTTGAAATTCTATATGATGAGGTGATGCTATATATTTTTCGATATAAACAGCATCATTTCCAAAAGCTGCTTTTGCTTCAGATTTTGCTGCTCTTAGAGAAGGTATAACATCTTCAATCCTTTTCACCAGTCTCATTCCTTTTCCACCACCACCAGCAGAAGCTTTTATCATCACAGGTACACCAATTTCTTTAACTATTTCTAGAGCTTTATCTTCATCAACGATACTTTCTGTGGTGCCAGGAACAACAGATACACCAGCAGCTATCATCGTTTTTCTGGCAGTTATTTTGTCACCCATTGTAGTAATTGCATATGCATCAGGGCCAATAAAAATGATACCTTCTTTTTTACATCTTTCTGAGAAAGCAGCATTTTCAGATAAAAATCCATAACCTGGATGAATGGCATCTGCACCAGACTTTTTTGCTGCTTCTATTATTTTGTCAATAACCAGATAACTTTCTGACGCAACTGGAGAGCCAATACAATAAGCTTCATCTGCATATCTCACATGCATGGATGATCTGTCAATTTCCGAATAAACAGCAACTGTCGTTATATTCATTTCCCGACAGGTGCGCATTATCCTAACAGCTATTTCACCTCGGTTTGCTATAAGAATTTTTTTTATCATCTTATTTGAATTTTTATTTTTTCATTTATATAATTGTAAAATTAATCAATAAGAATTTATAAATCAAAAATGTATTATTATTATTATTTATAGTTATTTAAAACCAAGTAGTTAAATAAATTAAAATATTGAATTATAACTTTATATAATGCTTATTCAGATACTTGCATATTTTTACATATATAAATATTGACTTAAACTCTAATTATCAAATACCTTGCTTTATATAACAATAAAATATTAGAATTTATAATAATATATTTGGTTAAGTATTTTTTTTATATTTATATTTGTGATTGATAATATGAGAATGAAAATAAATATGTAATACTTCGTTTTTAATTATCACCAATTAATTTATTATAAATTTAAATTTAAAAGTATGAAAAAAAATCTTCTCAAAATGAGTACATTAGTTGTACTTAT
>DYDE01000018.1 GCA_020718065.1 Marinifilum sp.
AAAGATAATAAATTATTCTATATTAGAACGCAACTTGGTAATAGACCATCGCATCGTAATCATTCATCAACCACACGTGCAACCAATCGTTTTGGAAAATAATCTTGCTTGACTTAAACAACAGACCCTATGTAAATCGGCATCAAACCTGCTATCTGTAAAATAAATAAGCTAATCAGCATCATATTTACTATCAGTAAAAAACCATAAGCCTTTGTTTTGAGTAACATCATATTTGCTGTTAACATTATAAACTAGCAAATCCGCATCGTATTTACTCTCACAGGAAAAACTATTTGAGAAAATGCGAATTTAGAATTGGAAATTACTTCCAAAAACAAATTAAACAATAAAATTTTGAATAATATTAACTTCATCACACTTTAAAAAAACACTTTGTTTTATTTTACAACAAAAATATACCATTTAAAATGATGTTGTTAAATTATATAATTCTAGTTAACCACGATCATCTTCTTCTTTATTATCTTGTCTGGCAAAATGAGAGAAAAATAGTATATTCCAGAAGTCAGGTTGTATTGCTTTGAATTAAAAGGTACAATATATTTACCAACGGGTTTCGTTTCATTGTCAACCAAAGTAGCTATTTCACGTCCAAACATATCATAAACCTTAAGGCTAACATTGCAAGTTTGATGTAATTTATAAGCAAAGTATGTTTCCTGAGTAAATGGGTTTGGATAATTCTGGTCGAGAGTAGCATAATTGGGTGAAATTTCATTAATAGTAGTAAAAATTTGTGAAGTATCCACAAGAGCAGTCCAAATACTAAGTGCCGTGTTGTCTAATCTTGCCCAAATTGGCCTTACTATTCCATTGTGAGCAGTTATATTTGTATAGTCGCCGAAAAATACTGAAGAATTAGGCAAAAAAGGAGATTGACTGATTTTAAAATTCTTAAAACTATTTCCCCCATCTTTAGAAATAGCCATATAAACATCAGTATTGGAATTTGAATAGTTTCTTCTGTCATAAAAAACAAAATAAATATAACCAGTAACCTGATCAATTGTCATCCATGTAAAAAACTGTTGTTTGCCGGCAGGGTCATCATTAACTCTTTTTAAAGTTCCCCAGGTTTGTCCACCATCAGTAGATTTTTTTAACCAAACATCGGTATCAGTAGTTCCATTTCTTTGGTCCGACCAATTGATATAAATTGTACCTCTATTGGGTCCATTACTTGTATCGCAAGCAATAATAGGAAGGCCATTGCAACGACTTATACCTGGAATATCAAAGGCCCAACCACCAGGAGCATCTGAAACAAAAATATCATTTAAAAGCCAAGTATTTCCTTCGTTTGTAGATTTGTCGAATACCAACCCTGCAGGTCCAACCCAGGCAACATAAACTTCTCCATTAGGTCCAATTGCGGGTACAGCACCTTCTACAGTATTGTCATCATCGATACAATCTCCCGATATTTTATTTAGTTTTTTTGTAGCTGACCAGGATTGACCGTCATCTGTAGATTTGGAAAAAAGAATTCTTGAACTATCTGATGTATTTGTAGAGCCATAATCATCAAATTCTGTCCAGGTAACATAAATATTATTATTTCTACGATCAATTGCAGGCCAATGTTTATCCTGGGCTTTGCTTCCATTTAAACCCATAAAAGTTCCGGAATTCCAGTTTACTCCGTTATTGGTACTTTTCTGGCATACAATCCTGTCAATCCAAGTTCCACCACTAGGAGGATTAGAAAGATGAAAGAAATAAAAATTTCCATATCTATCGCAAGCAATAGCCGGGTCGCCCCATACACCATAAGGTGATGCCAGCGTTCCTAATACCCATGTACTTCCAGTATTAGTAGAATAATAATAACTGTCTATATTAGCTCCGGCTACAAGTCTATTCGTATTGAGCGGATCAATGCAAATGGAAACTTCCTCGGGAGAGTTTTGGTTACTAATCATTACATTGGTGTGTTGTGCTTCTGCAATGGTTATGCAAAACATGAAAATGAGTAAATATTTAATTTTTTTCATAGCATTTTTTTTAGTAAAATTAATATAATTTTTTTGAAAGAAAATAGCTAAATATATAAACGGTAGTATATTATTTAATTTAACGATGGTTTTGGTTAAAAAATCAAAATGCTAAATAAAAATCTTTGGTCAACTCTTTATATGCATCAGTGTATTGGTGTCTTTTACCTTCTTCAATTATCAATTGATTTTGGATTAACTCTTTTTTAATATAGGAGAACTCCATTAATAAACGATTAGCGCTTTTATTTTCTTTTGGTTTAACAGAAGTTGTTTTATTACAGTATAAATTATTATTTTCGGCTTTTGTTTTAAATAGAATTCCTTCGTTTAATGGCATTATAAGACATAATCTTCCTGTATTTTCTAATAATTGCAAGGCAGAATTAATGAGATCTTCTTGTGAAAGCAAGTTGTTGTGTCTTGCAATATTTCTTTTAATGATTGGCGCATTAAATGAATTTATAAAATAAGGAGGATTGGTAACTATAAGGTCATATTTTGAAATAGTTAAATTGCAAAAATCCTGAATGGAAAAATGATGAGGTGTTATCCTGTCTTGCCATCCTGAATTGATAATATTTATTCTTGCTTGTTTGTGGGCATCATTATCTATTTCGACAGCATCAATTGTAGCATTACATCTTTGGGCTAACATTATGGCAATAATACCCGATCCTGATCCAATATCAAGTATTCTTTTTGTATTATCAATATTTGTCCATGCCCCCAATAAAACTGCATCCATACCAACCTTCATCGCACAATGGGTGTCGTCAATACTGAATTGTTTGAAGCGGAAAGGTTGAGGCATATTTATAACTGCTTGTTTGCAAACTTAGTAAAAATTTTGAAGTCTCAAAAAGATAATTATTTATACATTTGTAAAAGAATTTCAGTTTAGTAATAAAATTTGCTATGACACAATCAAAAATATTATTAATAATTATATCTAGTGTTTTACTATTTTTATTTGCATGTAAAAAAGAGCCCACAGCATGCTTTAAAGCATCAAAAACATCAACTATTGTAAATGATTCTATTTTGTTTTCAAATACAACAACCAATGCTGAATACTATGAATGGAATTTTGGTGATGGAGAAAAAAGCACAGAAAAAGACCCTATTCATTTTTATAAAGAAAAAGGAGACTATTGGGTTACTTTAATTGCTTTAAATAAAAAAGGGAGTAAATCGAATTCTGTTAATCAGAAAATAACCATAGGTACTTCTCCTTCTTGTGCATTTACATTTTCTCCTAAATATCCTAAACCTGGAGAATCTGTTCA
This sequence comes from Marinifilum sp., assembly GCA_020718065.1. Classification (GTDB taxonomy): domain Bacteria; phylum Bacteroidota; class Bacteroidia; order Bacteroidales; family CG2-30-32-10; genus CG2-30-32-10. The sequence continues at coordinate 3,308 of DYDE01000018.1, forward strand.
TTTTATTGACAATTCATTAAACAACGCAACAATCTGGTTGTGGGACTTTGGTGATGGAACTACTTCAACAGAAGAACATCCATACCATGTTTTTCCTGCCGAAAAACCATATAAAATTACATTAGCAGTCAGTAATAAATATAGTACATTTAAACAAACAGACACAATACATGTACTCAATAACACACCTGTTATGCCTACCGCAAAGTTTACATTTAATTTTGCACTTTCTTTAAATGTAATTTTTAATGATCAGTCAACTGGCGGTCCAACCATTTGGATGTGGAACTTTGGTGATGGTACAACTTCAACTTTACAAAACCCTATACATAAATATGCACACGGTGGATATTATTATGTAACATTAAGGGTTTTTAATATGGCTGGTTCTCATCAGTTAATACAAATAGTTAATGTTCCTAGTGCTCTTCCTGTTGCAAGTTTCACATATTCGGAAACTGAAAACTATACAATACACTTTCAAGATAGATCAACTAATAGTCCGATTTTATGGGAATGGAATTTTGGTGATGGGGCAAGTGATACTGTGCAAAATCCCATTCATCAGTATTCTAGTGTAGGTAATTATAATGTTACTTTTAAAGTAACTAACAATGCAGGTTTTCACAAAATTATTCAAACTATATATGTTGCCAATAATGATTATTCTTTTTTAGTAGGCAACTACAATGTTGTTGATGATGATGGTTCTTCTACTATTAATTATACTGATCAGATAACACCTACAACTGGAGTGCCTAATAAATTCTATACTACAAAGTTTGGAAACTTGCTTAATGCTTCTGTATTTTTTACAGTAAGTGGTACTACGATAACTATTCCTACACAAACTATTAATTGCGGTACACCTCCAAACAATATTGATCATACTTTTTATGGTGATGGTTATTTTGTGGTAAACAATGAAGCCGTTAATATATTTATTGACTATTACGATTCCTCATCATTAGGTGTTTTTAAACATACTGCCAAATATAACAAACTATAAAATAATTGTTACTTCATTATTGCGTTTTTAGAATAAAATTTTAACAGGTATCTACAAGAATTAATATATTGCCTTGTTTTTTTAAAGAGAATTATATTTAATAAAATCAATGTAATGTTAATTTTTTTACTTTTGCTTATTATAATTGCTATTATTAAATAATTAAACATGAAACACACGAAATTATTACTGGCATTAATACTATTATTGGTTTTTTCTTTAGTTGGTTGTCAGAAAGAACCAACAGCAGCATTTACTTCATCAAAGACATCTACTTTAATAAATGATACCGTTTCATTTACAAATTTTTCAAAAGATGCTGATTATTATGAATGGGATTTTGGTGATAATACAAAAAGTAAAGAAAAAAATCCTATACACATATATACCAAACAAAGTGATTATAAAGTAACATTAACTGCCTTTAATAAAAGTGGTAAAAAATCAAGTTCTGTTTCACAAAAAATAATTATTGGAGCAATACCATATTGTGGTTTTACATTTTCACCTAAATTTCCAAAACCTGGGGAAACAGTTCATTTTATTGATAATTCCATAAATAATACAACAACCTGGTTGTGGAATTTTGGAGATGGAACAACTTCTACAGAAAAGAGTCCAAATCATATTTATTCAGCTGAAAATAAATACAAAGTTACATTGAATATTACAAATAACTTTGGTTCCTATGAGCAGTCCGATTCAGTTATTGTTTTAAATAATACACCAGTAATGCCAACTGCAGATTTTTCTTATGTTCTGGCTCCTGTATTAACTGCCAAATTTGAAGATAAATCTACTGGAATACCAACAATCTGGCAATGGGAGTTTGGTGATGGAACATTTTCTTCGCTGCAAAACCCCACACACATATACTCTAGGGGAGGTAATTATGAAGTTATTTTTAGAGCCTTTAACCTTGCAGGCTCTCATAAGAAAATTCAAACTATTAATATGCCCAGTTCAGTACCCGTTTCTAAGTTTATATATTCGGAAGGTACAGATTATACAATTATTTTTAAAGACATATCAACCGGCAATCCTTCTATTTGGAAATGGACTTTTGGGGACGGTGCAAATGATACAATAAAAAACCCAATACATCAATATTCAAGTGCAGGGGACTATACTGTTACTTTTAAAACAACAAATATTGCTGGTCCTCACCAAATGTCTCAGCATATCCATGTTTCTAATTATATCTATACTTTTATAGCTGGTAATTATAATATTGTTGATGATGGTGGTGGCAATAATTTTAATTATGCAGATCAAATAACACCCGCAGCTGAAAACAACAAATTTTATACAACAAGTTTTGCCAACATAGCTAATGCAACCGTGTTTTTTTTATTGAGTGGTACTACTGTTAATGTTCCTCTTCAGACAATTAATTGCGGATCTCCTCCCAACATAACTGATCATATTTTTTATGGTAGTGGATATTTTGTGGAAAATGGACAAAATGTTTCTATTGTGATTAATTATACGGATTCTACCTCAACCATCACTAGAAAACGTACCGGAACTTATACCAAAATCATAACTAAGTGAAGATACAGGGCTAATATGAGCTAAATTATTAATCTATACTGCAAACAGGATAAATTTGTTCATAATCGATATAGAGGAATAAAGGTATAGTGTATGTAAGCCTTATACCTTTATACCCTATACCTCTCACCCTATACCTTTATATTATCCCACACAAAGTATAATAAGTCAGAAAATCATTTAAATCTATCACCAAAAAAAGTGAAAGTATTGTAAATAGTCTTCATGGTCGATACCCGACAAAAATGGGTATCGACCATGAGACTTCATGATAGGTACCCGACAAAAATGGGTATCGACCATGAGACTTCATGATATGTACCCGACAAAAATGGGTATCGACCATGAAGTTTCATGATAGGTACCCGACAAAAATGGGTATCGACCATGAAGCTTCATGATAAGTACCCGACAAAAACAGGTATCGACCATGAGACTTCATGATAGATACCCGACAAAAATGGGTAATGACCATGAAGATTTTTTAATTGTTAAATATTTTATAAATTTGCTGATAAATTATAAATAATTAAACATGAAACTTACAAAATTATTATCTGCACTAATATTGATATTGGCAATCTCTTTATTGGGATGCCAAAAAGAACCCTCAGCAAATTTCACTGCTTCGAAGATTTCAGCTATAGCAAACGAAGCTATTTTATTTACAAATTCTACAACCAATGGAGATCATTATAAATGGGAATTTGGCGATGGAACAACAAGTGAAGAAAAAAACCCTTCACATTCTTATGCAACTATTGGTGATTATATGGTATCATTAACGGCATACAGCAAAAACGGGAAGAAGTCTAATTCTATTTCTCAAAAAATATCAATTGGATTGTCGCCTGTTTGTGTTTATTCATTTACACCTCAATTTCCCAAACCAAATGAAACAGTTCAATTCACTGATAACTCAACTAATTCTCCTACTGGTTGGTTGTGGGATTTTGGTGATGGATCTACTTCTACTGATAAAAATCCAAGTCATACGTTTGCAACTGAAAAAACATATAATATATCATTAAAAGTTACCAATGATTTTGGGTATGCCACTCAATCAAATAATATTGTGGTAAATAATATTACCCCTGTTTTGCCAGTTGCAAATTTCACATACACAAACCAAGCAAATAATTTGATCAGTTTTCAAGATCAATCTACCGGCAACCCAACCTCATGGTTATGGACATTTGGTGATGGAGCAACTTCAACCACACAAAATCCCTCTCACCAATATTCACAAGCTGGAACATACACTGTTACCCTAAAAGTAACAAACAATGCAGGATACAATCAAAAATCACAAACGGTAAATGTTGCAAACTTTATTTATTCTTTTTTAGCTGGTAGTTATAGTGTTGTTGATGTTTGCAATGGTTATACTACAAATTATACTGAAAACATAACAGCTTCGATAACCGACCCAAATAAATTTTATTGTAATAAATTTGGCAATTATAATAATGCATTAGTTTATTTTATTGTAAGCGGAACTACAATCAATATACCTTCTCAAACAGTATTATGCGGTATAAGTCCAACTTTAGATCATACCTTTTCAGGTTCCGGAAACTATTCACACAATGGTTCAAATGTCACAATAAATATAACATATTCTGATGTTTCTTCAATTGGTGCTTTTAATGGTTGTACAGGTACTTATACCAAAATGAAAGGTAAAGTGAAAATTGACAATACAAAAGATAAAACCTGGTATTTGCTTCAACAATTAAAGAAATAAGTTTAAAGTGCTTGTACTTTAAATATCTTATTGGTTTGTTCTATAAAGTTTAGTATATCTTCTTTGCCCAGCTTTTGTTCTGAAGAAGTAAATATCATTTGAGGTAATTCTTCCCAGGTTTTTAATAGTGTCTTTTTATGCAAGGCAACTTGTTTATCGAGTTGGGGTTTGGATATTTTATCTGCTTTGGTAAATACAATAACAAAAGGAATTTGTTTTTTCCCCAACCATTCCATAAAATTCAGATCAATTTTCTGGGGTTCGAGACGGCAATCAACAAGAAAGAAGGTTGACATCAGACAATCGCGTTTCGAAAGATAATTTTGGATCATCGCCACCCATGTTGCTTTTGCACTTTTTGCTGCTTTTGCGTAACCTAAACCAGGTAAATCTACCAAATGCCAACTTTCATTAATAAGAAAAAAGTTTATCAATTGTGTTTTTCCGGGAGTGCCGGACGTTTTAGCAAGATGACGTATATCTGTCAACATATTAATTAAAGACGACTTACCTACATTCGATCTGCCAATGAAAGCATATTCTGGTAATACAGGTTTCGGGCATTTAGATAATTCGGTGCAACTTATAATAAATTCGGCTTTATTTATGATCATCGTTTTATAGAATCAATATTTTGTAATCTGAATATCAGCAAACTTAAGCATTTTTTTAAACATTCTCATTGTTTTCAATAAAATATGCAATGACTATTGCTATTATAATATATTGTTTTTATATTTTAAACGCTGAGAACACAAAGTAGGCGCAAAGAACCGCAGAGAGAATAAATCACATATATTATGAAAAAGAAAAGCTTCTTTTATTCTGTTATTTAGCAAGTATTATTTTAAGTTTACTGATTGCTTCACTAATTTGCCTGATATGAAAGATAGTAAGATTTAATTTTTGGTTAATTTCTTTCATTACACAATCTTTGGAATACTTTTTAATAAAATTGAGTACATTGGTAAACTGATCGGATTGAAAATAATCAGATTGGGCATTTGTAATAAAGTTACCTATCATTTTTCCATTTTTAAGCACAATTTTTTCAAAGCCAATTTCTTTTGCCAACCAACGAAGTCTAATGGTATCAATCAATTCTTCACTTTGCTTGGGAAGTTGTCCAAACCTGTCGATAAGTCGTAAGCGGAACTCCTGTAATACGTTTTCATTTTCTATGTTATCCAACTCCTTATACAATGCAATACGTTCTTTTACATTGTTTACATAATTATCGGGAATTAGTATTTCCAAATCGGTTTCAATTTGACATTCTTTAACAAATTCCTTAACCGGTTCATCAGAAAATGTTTCCTTAAAATCAGTTTCTCTGAGTTCTGCAAGGGCTTCGTCAAGGATCTTGTGGTACATTTCAAAACCAATATCTGCTATAAAACCGCTTTGTTCTGCACCAAGCAAATTTCCAGCTCCTCGTATATCCAAATCGCGCATTGCAATATTAAAACCACTTCCCAGTTCAGAAAACTCTTCAATAGCTTTTAATCTTTTTCTTGCTTCATCGGTTAAAACTGATAATGCTGGTGCCAGAAGATAACAAAATGACTTTTTATTGGTTCTTCCAACCCTTCCTCTCATCTGATGCAGATCGCTTAGACCATAATGATGTGCTTCATTAATTATAATGGTATTGGCATTTGGTATATCCAAGCCAGACTCAATAATGGTAGTGGCAACCAACACATCAAAATCTCCACTGATAAAATCTACCATCACCTGTTCGAGTTTTTTCCCATCCATTTGGCCATGACCAATAGTTACTTTAACATCAGGACAAAGACGTTGAATCATTCCTGAAATATCCATTATGTTTTGCACCCGGTTGTGAACAAAGAATACCTGTCCTCCCCTGCTTATTTCATACATAATAGCATCACGGATAATTTCTTCGCTGAAAGAATGAAGTTCAGTATGTACTGGAAAACGATTAGGTGGAGGTGTATTGATAATAGACAAATCTCTTGCACCCATTAATGAAAATTGCAAGGTACGTGGAATTGGTGTTGCTGTTAGTGTTAAAGTATCAACATTAACTTTAATTTTCTTAAGTTTTTCTTTCACAGAAACTCCGAACTTCTGTTCTTCGTCAATTATTAATAATCCTAAATCTTTGAACTCAATATCTGCACTTACCAGACGGTGTGTACCAATAAGTATATCAACTTTACCTTCTTTCAGATCAGTGAGTGTTTTATGTTGTTCTCTTGTAGATTTAAAACGGTTGATATAATCAACTTTGCAAGGAAATTCTTTTAGTCTTTCACGAAAAGTGTTATAATGCTGTAAAGCAAGAATAGTTGTTGGTACAAGAACCGCAACTTGTTTGCTATCGCATACTGCTTTAAATGCTGCCCTGATTGCAATTTCAGTCTTTCCAAATCCTACATCTCCACATATCAATCTATCCATTGGAAACTCTGCTTCCATATCTTTTTTAAAATCCACTGTGGCTTTCACCTGGTCAGGTGTATCTTCATAAATAAAAGATGCTTCAAGCTCATTTTGCATATAATTATCCGGAAGAAACTGAAATGCTTTCGTGGTTTTGCGTTCGGCATAGAGCTTAATCAAATCTTTGGCAATATCCTTAACTTTTTGCTTTGTTTTTTGTTTAAGGTTGTTCCATACATTAGAACCCAGGCGATGAAGTGTTGGTTCTGCTCCTTCTTTGCCGGCATATTTAGAAATACGATGTAATGAGTGAATGCTCACATAAAGTATATCGCTGTCTTTATAAGTTATTCTCAGGGCTTCCTGCGGTTTGCCATTTACATCGATTTTTTCTAATCCATCGAAGCGGCCAATACCATGATCTATATGTGTAACATAATCGCCGGGTTTCAGATTGGCAATATCTCTTACACTCATCGCATCCTTGCTTTTAAAACTATCTTTGAGATGGAAATGATGGTAACGTTCAAATATCTGGTGATCTGTATAACATGCTATTTTCAGATCTCTATCAACAAAGCCTTCGTGCAAAGCAATGTTAACTGTCTCAAATTCTATTTTTTCATTGATTTGTCTGTTCTTAAGAACATCATCAAAAATAGTATGCAATCGTTCGACCTGTTTTGCATTATCGGCAATCAAAAGGTTGGTATATTTAAGCTTCTGGTTTTCGAGCAAATTGCTGATTATAAGATCAAAATTTTTGTTAAAAACAGGTTGTGGAGAAGTATTGTATTCAAAAGTCTGATCGGGTTTAAAATAGAATTGCCTGCCTATTTCTATAATTTGAAAATTAAGAATTTCTTTTGCAAAAGCTGATTCGTTCAAATATAGCTCGGCTGGTGATAAATGTTTTAATGTTCCAGAAAAAGATTCATATGCCTCAGATGCTTTTTCATATTCGGTTTTCAATCTGTCGCAGGCAAACCCAAAATCGTTTATCCAAATAACACTGCTTGCTGGAATAAAAGAAAGGAAAGATTCTCTTTGTTCTTTAATAATTCTGTCCTGGATATTTGGAAGTATATTAATTTTTTCAAGTTTATCAACTGAGAGCTGGTTTTCATAATCAAATGTACGTATAGATTCTATTTCATCACCAAAAAACTCAATACGATAGGGTAAATCATTGGCATAGGAAAAGAAATCAACAATACCTCCACGAATAGAATAAGTTCCGGGTTCTACTACAAAGTCAGTAAACTCAAAACCATATTCAGAAAGCAATTCGGTGATAAAGTTCAATGAAACTTTTTCGCCTACATGAAGCTTCATGGTATTTTCGGTAAGGTATTTTTTTGTAATTACCTTCTCAGAAAGTGCTTCTGGGTATGTTACTATAATAGGGTAATTGTTTTCTGTATTAATACGGTTTAAAACTTCTGTCCGTGCAAGCACATTGGCATTGTCTATCTCTTCATAATGATATGGTTTTTTGTAGGAAGTAGGAAAAAACAATACCCTTTTCTTGTCATAATTGAGCGATTGTTCCCCAAACAGGTTTTCAAGATCATTGTACAAATAAGCTGCAACTTCTTTATCATTTAAAATAAACAACTGGGTTTTCTTCGATTTTTCCATTGCAGCAGATGCAATTAGAGCAATAGCAGAACCCACCAATCCTTTTAATTGAATACGAAATAAGTTTTTAGCAGAAAGGAGTTCTGTTACTTTTTCGGTGTGTATGTTTTTCCGATATAAAGAAAGTAATGCCTGGGAATTCAAAGTAGAAAATTTGAAGTGCAAAATTATAAACTTATTTCCTTATTTATTCAAAATATTAAAATAAGCTGTATCATTCATAAAATCTCTAATGAGTTTGCAAAGAAAACATATAATCTACAATTGATGACGATTATATTTATTAACTGAAGATAGGGAGGGACTTAAGGAGTAGAACAACGATGATGTTTTGAGCATAGATGAATAATGACTATTTGGGTAAGATTATTTTACTATGTAACCCAAAGTATTTCAAAAGAAAATATAAGAAATTTTTAAATAGTTTTGGTGCAATTTCTTTAATAAATGAAATTTTAGTTAGTTCTTTAATACAATAAGCTTCTTTTCAAATTGCTCACCATTTTTGAATATTACTTTGGCAATATAAACTTCTTGTTGTAAATTAGTAATGTCAATGATTGTATTAGATTGTTGTATATTTTGCTCAAGAACTTTTTCCCCTTGCAAGTTGTATAAATATAAAATGCTACCCTCATAGTCGCCTAAATTTGCAGGTATTATTTCAATCATCAGATAATTTAATGCAGGGTTGGGGTAAACAGAAAAGAGATTATCGTTGGTGTATTTTGTTTTTTCAAACCATTGTTCACCTCCATTTGTAGTTTTTAATATTGTCCCATTTTCTCCAACAATATAGCCAATATCCATATTTGTAAAATAAACGGAATATAACCAGTTATTTGCACCGCTGATTTGTTCAATCCAGTTTTCACCACCATTGGTAGTTTTTAATATTAATCCCTTAAAATTATTTTCATACCAATTCCATTTTGCCCCCACTACATATCCGATATTTATATTAGTAAAATAAATAGAACTTAATTCGCAATTGGAACTATACTTTCTATTCCAGTTTTCTCCACCATCTGTTGTTTTAAAAATGCTACTACCTGCGGCAATATAAAAAGTATTTGCATCATTAAAAAAAAAGGACCAATAATTTTCAAAATTTCCAACACATATTTCGGTCCAATTATTTCCACCATCTGTGGTTTTTAGTATTGCATCAATATATCCAGCAATATAACCATTGCTCACATCAGTAAAGTAAACAGCATTTAAATCATGATCTGTACCACATGAAAGTGAAGCCCAATTGTTCCCAGCATTAGTGGTTTTTAAAATAGTGCCACTATCACCAACTGCTATACAAGTATTGTCACCAACAGAACAAATAGAAAACAAGTTTTTTGTTGTGCCACTTTCTTGATTTGTCCAATTGATACCAAAATTGGTGGTTTTAAGAATAGTTCCGTTTTTTCCAACAGCTATTGCCGTATTTTTATTTAAAAGACACAAAAAAAATAAATCGTTATTATTAACACTTAATTGAGAATTCCAATTTAACCCTCCATTTGTTGTTGATAAAACAGCACCATTTCCTCCAACAGCTATACCTGAATTTGAATCTGTAAACCGCACAGAAGAAAGCCAATAGTTGGTTCCTTTTTTTAATGATTCCCAATTTGAACCAGCATTTGTTGTTTTATAAATTTTACCATATTCTCCAACAATATAACCTGTATTGACATCAGAAAAGCATATAGATGTTAATGAATCACTTGTATTTACGGATTGAGAAACCCAATCTGTACCACCATTAGTTGTTTTGAGGATTGCTCCTGAAAGACCAACCACATACCCTGTATTAACGTCAGTAAAATATATTGAGGTTATAAGATTAGGAGCGTAGCATAAACTGGAAGACCATGAACTCCCTCCATTCGTTGTTTTATTTACCCAATTACTTACAAATCCATAACCTATATTCGAATCTAAAAAGAATATGGAGTTAAAATAACATTTAGCATAACTGAACCAAGTGATTCCAGCATTTGTTGTTTTTAAAACACCACCTTCACCACAAATATAGCCGGTAGTTTCATTTGTAAAACTAATAGAATTAAATCTATTATAAGGTGCGATTATATTTTTTGTCCAGTTCTTACCGGCATTCGTTGTTTTGAAAACGGTGCTGTATTTTCCAATAATAAATCCAAGGTTTTTATTGATAAAATAAATTGAATTCAAATGATAGAAATTTTCATTTGATAAAACAGACCAGTTTTCACCCCCATTGGTGGTTGATAAAATATTACTAAACCCTTTAGGTTGTTCTGTACCTATAATATAACCATTGTCAGTATCTGTAAAAAAAATGTTTGTTAAATCACATGTTGTACCACTTATTTGTGAAGTCCAATTTACTCCTCCATTAGTAGTTTTTATTATTGTTCCATAGTCGCCAACTGCATATACAGTATTGGCATCAATAGAAAATACCACATTTAAAGAGTTTCCCTGAGGTAAAGGGTTTTGCCAAACCCATTGTGCACAAATAAAGTTAGAAAAAGACAAGAAATACAATAGGAAGATGTAAACTATTCGCATGAGATTATTAAATTAGTATAAATAAACAAAATTAGAAATTATAGGATCTTTATCCAGTAATTTAAAATTGAAATATAAACAAATTATAAATATTGTTAAGACTAAAAATAAATAAAAGTTATACTTTAATAAAGACTTAATATGTAGCATTTTTTATAGAATAATTTTATAACTAAAAAATCGATATTCATTATAATCCATGATCAATGTTCCAATTTGCCATTTCAGCGCTAATGAAAACAATTATTAGCAACCCCAAATAATTTAACATTTTCATTTCAGATTTTCTTAATCTTTAACGCAGCGAACAGATAAACCAGATCGTTTATAGTTATTTAATATGCGAATACTGCTATCAAGATAAAACATATACCAATAACTGCCTTGATATTCATTAATTTCTGAAGCACTCCACCAAAAACCACCACATTTTTCTCCAAAAAAAGTTCCATTATAGTAACGATAACCTCCTGGTAGAGCAGTGAAAACAGTTTCATTGGTTGCTCCTTTATTAGGGTTTAACCAATGTGTAAATCCAGTCTCTTTTAGTTTTCCACCTGCTACGTTTTCTCCTCCTAAAAATGAAATTAGGGTTTCCCAATCTGAATCAGTTGGTACATGCCATCCAGATGGACATAATTTGCCGGTATTTATAACAAACCAATTGTACAGCGCACCATAGTTATTGCCATAAGTTGCCTGATTGTCATTATACCAACAATAAGCAGGAGTATAAAGATTGCTCCATATAATACTATCGTTAATAAAAGGAATAGCTATACCATCATTAAATTTTGTTGTTTTTAAGTTTTCTGCCATCCACCATTGATTACCGATTTTTATTGTCTTATAGGTGTTTCCATCAATATCAGTAACTGTACCGGTTGTTGTATTTGATAAGGGGTCATTTTCTTCCTTGTCTTTTTTCTTACAAGCATTGGTAAGCAATAAACACATACCAAATATTACAAATAAGTATATATAATAAGTCGTTTTCTTTTCCATACAAAATTTATAAATTTAAATTGTTATTGTTCGGGAGCTACTCATTGGTTTTTAAAATATAATGAATTACTTTACAAGTTTAAGCACTATGTATTTATCATCTTCAACATTACAATAAACTTTATAATTAAATATAATGTTAGCAATACACATAGGTTCTGATTAGTTCTCACTGTAAACAGAGATTTTTATTAAACGCATTCACATATAATTTACTCTCCGCCTTCAAAAAAACTTCCAAAAACAGCCAGTCGTTTTCCGGTTGCTGCATCAAACAACTGTACATAGTCGCTTGCTGTTTCGTTGCCTTCCATAATAAGTTTATCCTTATACATGCTTAAAGTAACTTTGTTGTAGTATTCGGAATGAGAAGCCATAACCTGCTTAACATCTGCTGTCCATTTCATTTTTCCGGTTTGAAGATCGAAACATTGCAGGCTCGAACCGGTTGCAATCGGATGATAATTAGCAATAAAAAGCAATTTGTCTTTTAGAATAAATTCACAAGCTGGATTTCCATTCTTAATTTCAAATTCATATTTTGTATTATCAATCATCTGAACAGAGAAATGATCATTAAGTTGGGTGACGAAACCGGCAAGATTTTTTTCGTTTTCATCAAGTATCAAACCATTGGCGGTTTTATCATATTCGGTGATAGCAAAATCATCCATTGATAATACAACTGTTTTTGATTTTTCTGCAAATCCGATATGCGACGTAAAAACCATCTGAGAAGCAGTTAAATCAGTAAAATATAAATAACGATGATGATAATCGGTTTTTGGTTCGGGATGTGTAACGAAGGTATGTTCAATTTCTTTGCGCATCAATTCTTTTCCTTCCGAATTATACTTACAAATAACATAATGCGTGGTGTACATATCTTCCATAAACATAATTACATCGCTCTTGTATGGAAGCAGATGAATATAATACTCATGAACTTCGGGCAATGGTCTCTCTACTGGTAGTTTTACAGTGTTAACAAGCTTTTCACCTTCGAAAATATTTATATTATAAATACCCTTTTCCTTGTTGTTTTCTACTTTAAAAGTCCTTCCATTCAGTGAAACTGTATCAGAAACAGGATTAATAAAACGATGTGCATATTTGGAACAGTTTTTAAAAGTAGTTGATGGTACCCGACCAACCAGAGAATAATCATTCTTATCGAGATCGATATAACGAACCCCGGTCTCTAACGACCCAAACAAATACAAATTACTGTATTCAACTGTATCTATTGTTTGACTTTTTTCTGGTTCTGATTTTGAAGATTGCAAGCCTGTGCAGGAAAATAAAATCAGAAATGAGATTGAGAATAGTATGTTCATGATTTTTAAATTGGTTGATTTCAAATGACTATTAATTTCATTACTACTTATAACCAAGATCTATAAATACATTAACAATTTTCATCAACTTCAACTAAAAAAGCATGCTAATGCAACGGAATTTTTATTATTAACTCTTTTCTTTAAGAATTACATCATGTGCTCCACCCTCTATAATGCTTGTTGATGACACCAATGTTATTCTGGCTTTAGATTTTAGATCTGGTATTGTGATGCTGCCACAACTACACATGGTTGATTTAATCTTCCCTAATGTGATTTCTAAATTATCCTTAAGTTTGCCAGCATAAGGAACATAACTATCTACTCCCTCTTCAAATTTAAGGCTATTGGTTCCACCCATATCATATCTTTCCCAGTTACGTGCACGGTTAGATCCCTCTCCCCAATATTCTTTCACATAATTACCTCCAACCATCAGTTTTTTTGTTGGGCTTTCATCAAAACGGGCAAAGTACCTGCCCATCATAATAAAGTCTGCTCCCATTGCCAAAGCAAGAACCATATGGTAATCCTGAACTATTCCACCATCCGAACAAATTGGAATATAAATACCTGTTTTATTATAATACTCATCCCTGGCTTGGGCTACTTCAATAATAGCTGTTGCCTGACCTCTGCCTATTCCCTTTTGTTCTCTTGTGATACAAATGGAACCTCCTCCAATGCCAACCTTCACAAAGTCTGCTCCTGCATTTGCCAAATAAAGGAATCCTTCTTTGTCAACAACATTGCCTGCACCAATTTTCATTGTATCTCCATAGTTGTTTCTGACAAATGCTATCGTTTCTTTTTGCCATTCCGAAAAACCATCAGAGGAATCGATACACAATACATCAACCCCAGCATTAACCAACATTGGCACACGCTCTGTATAATCTCTTGTATTGATGCCTGCTCCTACAATCAATCTCTTGTGCGAATCTAATAGTTCATTTGGATTTTCTTTATGGTTATCATAATCTTTTCTGAAAACAAAGTATTTTAATCTTTGACCATCATCAATGATAGGGAGAGCATTTAGCTTATGGTCCCAAATTATATCATTGGCTTCATTTAAAGTTAGTCCAAACTTACCTGTGATCAAATTTGAAAAAGGGGTCATAAAATCCTTAACCTTTTTGTCCAAATTGTCTTTATTTGGGCGATAATCTCTGCCTGTAACTATACCCTGTAATTTTCCATTAGAAGAACCATCATCGGTTATGCCTATTGTAGAAAAACCTGTTCTTTCTTTGAGTTCAATTACATCCTTTAAGGTATGTTCGGGTGTTAAATTTGCATTGCTTACTACAAATCCGGCTTTAAACTTTTTCACTTTTCTTACCATATCGGCTTGCTGTTCTATTGATTGCGAACCAAAAATGAAAGACAATCCTCCATTACGTGCCAATGCAATAGCCATATTGTTATCGGAAACCGATTGCATAATTGCAGATACAAAGGGTATATTAAGTTCTATATCTGATGATTGTCCTTTATGATATTTTACCAAAGCAGTTTTCAAGCTGACCTTATCGGGAAAACAATCCTTGGTTGTTAATCCTGGTATTAACAAATATTCATTAAAAGTTCTGGAGGTGTCATTTATAATATATGCCATTGTTGTTTTCTTTAAAATAATTTTCCAAATTTATAAAAAATCTGAAAGTTTTTTGTTTATATGTTTAATAATGTGGAGTTGGGGTTACATAGCTTTATGTATAACATTCACTGGTTCTGCTATTCGGGCGATTATCAAAAACTTTCCCTATTTATTGTTGTTTAAATTTATTCTTCCATTAACAGAAGACCATAAACACTTGAAAGTCGGCAAGTAATAACGTTTGTTTTTTTTCTTCATTGTTTATTTATTTCATCAATTGTATAATCTTTATAATCAATCCCAATTAACTTAGAATATTCTTCAATGGTGGTTGTAAATCCAATAGCTTTTCTAAGTTCATTAACATTCTTAGGATCTTTAATTGGCCATATAAACATAACCCACTCTTCTTTACCTGTTTCTTCGTTTTTTAACAATCTTCCATAACCTTGCGAACCATATATTTGTTCCAATCCTTTATACATTAACAATCTATCTTCCATCATTGCAACAAGGTGCATAGGTATTTCATTATCTTCTCCTGCTTTTTTTATAATAGGAAAGTATTTTTCAATTTCATTGGAATGTTGAATAACATACCAGGCTGACTTATTGGTAGATTCTCCAACAAGTGTTTTTCCCGGATAGCCATATTTTTCAATAATTTCTTTAATTACTATTAAGTTGAGACTGTCTTGGGCTTTGATAATTTCAAATTCATTTTTGGTATATTCTTCCTCAGAAAAACCGAATTCACTAAGAACTTGTAGTTTTTTTTCTTTGGTTACATCGGGTTGTGATATTTCCCTAAATGCCTGGTCCTTGTAATAGATGGAATCAAGTTGCTTCTTTAATGTTAAATTTATTTCCTGGGCTCTTATACCAGAAATAATTGAAATTAATATTATAGAAAAAAATAGTTTCATTTTTGTTTTTAATTGGTTATATCGTTTGATGGTTTGGCGTTGTACGGGATTAAGAAGTGAATTTCTATCAGTATATAACTACTTTTAACGAACCACTAACCTTCAAAACCTCTGAAATACGCATACACTATACCATGTATTACCAACAGTGCTTTTCTTATTTTACGTTCGGAGTATCAAGTTAAAAAAATCTCTGTAATTCATGAAAACTATTTATTGTAAAATCAGGGTTAAGCTCTCGTTCATTAAGATGGATATGATAGTTTTTATTTTCTTTTGATGAAATCCAAATAGTTGAGATTCCAGCATTTTGTCCAGCTTTTATATCTACTTCTGATACCAAGTTGCATTCATAGAGGAAATATCCAAAAATGAATGCTTGTTTGGTATTATGCCGAAGCAGTTCAAAAACAATTTCAAAAGCGAAGTGCATTGAAATTGTATCTTTGAACGCAACTTGGTATGAATCGCCAACAATTGCAGTTAAAATCTTATCTCCTCCTATAATATTCAGAGCTTTATCTATTGCCTCACAATCGGGTTTTAATTTTTTTAGATCATTCCTGCCAATTATACAAGCAAAAGAATCAATCATATTTAATCTTTCCAAAACAGAATATACTTTTGTTTTTTCAGAGGTAGTTACAATAGCTGACTTGATTTTTTTTTTCTTCAATTTCATCAACGTACCAATTACACCCTCGTTGAATCTGACATTACAAAGATTGTTATCAACATATTTATAAACTTGGCTTGTAAAGATATCCATGTCCGAAACACCTAATTTGGGGAAAACATCCCATCCTTGAAAACCATTCTTAATAATATTATCTGGCGCATCAATATTAAAATGGCAAGTCCTTCTCTCATACCTTCAAACCAAATTGGGAGTGTATCTACTAAGCACCCATCCCAGTCAAAAAGAAAATATTTGAATCTTATATCCATTTCCTTTTTTTATTGATTTCCTCCTTCTCACGAAACGTCTGCTCAATATCAATTTCAAAACGATTAGCGATTGAACATAGATATATCACCATATCAGCAATTTCTTCATTAATTGAACCAATATTTGCGTTAATATCTGTTTTTAGTTTCGTTGCTTTACGGATAGCTTTGAATAGTTCACCCATTTCTTCTCCTAATAGCAAACATTTTTCTATTGCATTTTGATTGGCAAAGCCACGTTGTAATTCAAGTCTTTTCACATATTCCTGAAAATCCCTAAAGGTTGGGTTGTCCTTTAATTCTAAATCATTCATTTCACCGTTCATTTAGTGTAGAATCTTTGTCAAGCATTGTTGGCAAATTACTTATCAATGTGATTTATATGCACTTTTATCACACCTTTATAACAAATACTTGTTGGTTTTATGTGATTTTTGTCAAGCATATTACATCTTTATATATTTAAATTCAAGTTTATAAAAGATTACTTTCATCCTTTCTAAACATTTAAGTGTAAAATTATGATTTATATTGTTATAGCAAACAAATTTATTTGCATTATTAAATTCCTTGTTCTTCATTTCATTTTTCTTTTATATAGTAAAAACAAAAATTGCATTTATTTCATTTAAAAGAAAACCAATTTTTGGGGTCTTTTACCAATTCTGTAATATTTGAGGTAAAATCAATAGTAAAGGATCCCCTTTCCATGGAAAAAGACATCCTTTTCATGGAATAAGACATCCTTTTCATGAAAAAGGACATCCTTTTTGTGGAATAAGACATCCTTTCTCATGAAAAAGACATCCTTTTCATGGAAAAAGACATCCTTTTCATGAAAAAGGCATCCTTTTTGTGGAATAAGACATCCTTTCTCATGAAAAAGACATCCTTTTCATGGAATAAGGCATCCTTTTCATGAAAAAGGACATCCTTTTCATGGAAAAGGGCATGCTTTTCATGAAATATGAGATTCTTTCCATGAGATTTGGGATACTTTTCATGGAAAAGTGGATACTTTTCATAAAATACGAGACACTTTCCATGGAAAAGTGGGTACTTTCCATGGAATTTAGGATACTTTTCATGAAATATAAGACACTTTCCATGGATAAGTGGATACTTTCCATGGAATTTGGGATACTTTTCATGAGGAAGTAATTCATATTAATAGAAACACCTGATTTACAATTATTGAGTTATAATCGATCAGATTACAAAAGATAAATTTAATAAATTATCAATCCTAAATATTTAAGGAAATGAAATCAATTCATGTGAAATCGGTAAGAATAACAAGCAATTTTTAACCACTGATTTCACATAGAAGACATTTAAATTTGGTGAGATCTTATGTTTTGGCGTTTTGGTGGCAAAAATCATAATAATGTTAATAAATCAGTCCATCTTCCGACTTCCGACTTCGGTCTTCTGACTTTAAAATCAGCGTTCCATCCTTATATGTTTTTTCTGTTAATCCTAAAAAAACAACCATTTCTTTGTTGCCAAGTTATTTATTTATATTTTTGATACCTTAAAATATTAACATTCAATTTAAAAAGAATACAAAGGATGAAGATAAAATTTTTGTTTTTACTGATTTGTGTGAGTCCTTTATGTAATGGACAAGTAAAATATACTTATTTTTCGAAAAAAGCATTGGAACAAGACCTATTGTTCTTTTCTGAAAAGCTAACATCCATTCATCCTAAATTTATGGACAAAAGCTATTGTAGCAAATGGGAGTCTGAATTTGCTGATATTAATAAGTCTTTAAAAGACAGCATGATCCAGAATGAATTCTATTTGATTGTTTCGCCTTTTTTGGCATACCTAAACGATGCACATAGCAACTTCTTATGTCCTTTCGACCAAAGAAAACAATACATGATGTCGGGAGGTTTGGCTTTCCCTTTTGCTTTGACAATTGCCAACAATTCAATTTATATATCAGAGTATTATGGCAACGATAGTATTTTATTTAAAGGTGGTGAAGAAATCTTAGAAATAAACGCTATTAAATCTTCTTTGATATTAAATGAAATGCAAAAATTAATCGGCAGCAATGCTGTTTCAATTCGCAACAAAACCATTCAAATGAATTTCAGATCATATCTTTGGATGATATATGGGTTTGAAAACGATTATGAACTCCTTTTACGCAATGAGCCAAATAAAACATATAAAATAGTGGTTAAAGGGATAACAAATGACCAATACCTCAATAACAAAAAACGATACATAAATCAACAAGAGGAATTATACTCACTTCTCCAATTAGAAAAAAACAAAACAGCTATATTAACGATACGTTCTTTTGCCGATTTGAAAGGTTTTTGCTACTTTGCTGACAGTGCATTTCAAGTTATTAAAAAGAATGATATTAAAAATTTAATCATAGATGTTCGTGGAAACGGAGGAGGCAGAAGTATTGTTGTAGATTCTTTAATGAATTATTTAACCAGCAAACCTTACGCTCAATATCAAAAAATAGAAACCAGAATCAGCAATGACCTTAAAGCTTATTATAAAGAAAAATATCCGGAAAAGTATAATGAAATAAAAGATTTTAAAATTAACGAATTGCTTACAACTCTTGGAGATACTTCTATACCTTTAAATAATAATTACAGATATAAAGGCAATTTGTTTTTATTGACAAGTAATACAACATTTAGCGCAGCAGCAACTTTTGCAGGATTGTTTAAAGAGTTGAAATTAGGCACTATCATTGGAGAAGAAACCGGCGGAACAATTGAATATTATGGAGATTTTTGGTACATCACTTTGCCTAATACAGGATTACAATTCCATATTTCACCAAAACGATTTGTGCAATATGGTGGAACAAATATGGAAAAAGGAGTTATGCCCGATTTTGTTGTCCCAAATAAAAATGATTCTATTGTTAATTTTACTATTAATCTGATTGCAAAAGGACACAATAACAAACAATAATCAGCGCAATAAAATTAACCAGAAACTATACATATATGTCAGAACCAATAAAAAAACACCATACAATAGGATGTTGTGGGATTGATTGTGGATTATGTCCAAGATTTCATACAAAAGGTAATTCGGTTTGTCCGGGTTGTGGTGGAATAAATTTTAAGGAAAAACATCCTTCTTGTGGTTTTGTTACCTGTTGTGTAATTAAAAAGAGATTAGATGTTTGTTCAGAATGTAAAGACTATCCATGTAGCAGATTTGATGCAGAAAAACAAGGTTACGATTCATTTGTAAGCCATAAGAAAGTATTTGCAAATCTTGATATTATTAAATGTAATGGTATTGATTCATTCATAAACCAACAAATATCAAGAATGAATATCCTTGAAGATTTCCTTACGAATTATGATGATGGACGTTCAAAGAGCTTTTTTTGTATTGCTAGTACGCTCTTGCCTTTAGCTCAACTCAAAGAAACACACACATTCTTTGATAAACATGGAGAATCACTAAATATTAAAGAAAAGAACAAACAACTAACAGAAAAGTTATTTAATATAGCATCTGATTTGAAAATTGATCTGAAGTTGAACAATAAAAAGTAATTTAGAACATAAAAAAAAAATTGTTTTAAAAAGACCTCGTAATATGATTGATAATAGCATTATAGAATGGTTGCTCGATAGTGATGTTTCTATCCAATATCAGGTTTACCGCGATTTGTTGAAAACAGATAAGCCCGAATTAAAAGAAAGAATCTCAAAAGAAGGTTGGGGAGCCAAATTTCTTTCATTTCATAATGATAATGGACATTGGGGATTAGGGTTTTATCAACCCAAATGGACTTCATCTCACTACACATTGTTAGATCTGAAAAACCTTTCAATTACAAATCACAACTATATTGAAATAACACTTAATAAAATAATAAAGGAAGACAAAGGCAAAGATGGAGGAATAAACCCCGCCAGGTCTTTATGGAAAAGCGATGTATGTATAAATGGCATGTTCTTAAATTATGCATCCTATTTTGAGGTAAAAGAAAAAGATTTAAAATCAGTAGTTGATTTTTTGTTATCAATGCAATTGGCAGATGGTGGTTTTAATTGCCATTTAAACAGAATTGGCGCTAAACACAGCTCATTACATACAACAATATCTGTTATTGAAGGGATTACAGAATACGCAAAAAGAGGCTGTACATATAAACTAAACGAATTAAAAAGAGCAGAAGAAGAATCCAGAAAGTTTATATTAGAACACAAATTATTTAAATCGCATAAAACAGGAGAAATTATTAATAACAAAATGCTAATGCTTTCTAATCCTTCTCGTTGGAGATATGATATATTGAGAGCTTTAGATTATTTTAGGTATGCAGGAGTTAAATATGATAGTAGAATGTCGGATGCACTAAATATTCTTTTAAACAAACAACGTGCAGATAAGAAATGGCCATTACAATGCAAACATCCGGGCAATACTCATTTTGATATGGAAGTTACAGGCCAAGCCAGCAAATGGAATACCCTAAGGGTGCTTAGGGTAATGGATCATTTTGGGTGGATTAACAAAATAAAATAATATACTTAGAAAACTTATTTTAGGTTTTCTAAAAGCCACTTATAACCTTCATCTACATCACTAAAAGTTTTCATCACAAATATACCTTTGTGGGTTTCGCTCTTCTGCAACAAGCGTTGGGCTGCATATTTTGTAAAAATATCAACTGAAACAATCATACTGTGGCATTTCAATCCTCTTTTACTCAATACAGGGAAATAATCTTTTGAAAAGTAATCATCAAACATCGAGAAAGTGCCTGTTAATCCTCTAATATCTGCATGTATTCCAATTATCTTATTGTTTTCCGAAAACTTTAAAGTTTTGTTGAATATCTCCTGTCCTTTTTCAACTTGAACTACTCCCCCAAATTTATAATGAATTATTTTTTTTTCTCTATCGTATTGAGAAACACCAAAATCATTCTGAGCAACTATTTCTAAATCCATATATTTTTTGTTTTTTTAATATTTGATAATATTTATACTACGTTATATATTTAAAACTACACTTGCAACAATATAGGACGAAGTTTAAACTAAAATTAAATTACATTATTTTTTGTAAAGATACAAAAATTACACATACAAGCAATAAAATATGTTGTATCCCTATAAATTCATGTATAGAGCTTCAAATAACAAACTTTAGAAACACAAACACATATACACCATTTGCATATGATATAAAAATAACCTTTTTTAAAGCTTTTAACTGATTATTGAAGAGATCTGATTTTCGCACATTACAGTTCACAAAGAATTTATATAATTTAAAAGCAGAAAATAATAAAAAAGTATTACCTTTATCAATATTATAAAATTAACACAAATTTATATTGCAATAGAAGCAAGCAATGCGATACAATCCTATTAAAACAAATCATATTGCCTAAACCAATAAAGTATAGCCACACCAATGATCAACCAAAGCACTCCCCAACAACTAAATACAAAACATTAAACTGTAAAGCATTAACAGAATAATAGTATGAAGTAAAATTAATATGTTATAAAATATTTAATTTATAGTTTATTAAATACTATACTTATTTTGTTAAAAGTTAAAAATTGTATTGATTGATGAAATTTACAAGCAATTTATTATTTGTCCTGTTTATTGGTTTTTCTTGTTTGAAATTACAGGGTCAAAATCAATCAAAACCAAAAACAGTTTATATTGACAGTTGTCTCAAACCTCAGACTATTATTATTCCATTGCATGGTGAAAAAAACAAAATATTATTAAAACAAACAACTAAAGGCTCTTATGCTTTAGAACTAAAACCACCTGTTATTGTTTCTCTTCCCATTGTAAGTACAATTGTTAGCCCTGTTTCAAAAAAATTAATTGCCGGAATAGATCAATCTGCTGCAGGTCTTGGGTTTTTCACAAACTACACGACAGACGATGGACTTACACTTGATGCCGTTTTTTGTTCCCTGATAGATCAATTTGGTAATCTCTGGTTTGGCACTGCCGGTGGTGGAGTATCGCGATATGATGGAAAATCTTTTACCAATTTTACAAAAGCTCAGGGATTAACCAATAATGCTGTTTTCAGTATAGCAGAAGATAAAAGAGGTAACATATGGATGGGAACATATGGAGGTGGCGTTTCTTGTTATGATGGAAAATCTTTTACCAACTATACCACTGCAGAAGGTTTAGCAAACAACATTGTACATTGCATTTTTGAAGATAAAAAAGGAAATATTTGGTTTGGTACTGATGCAGGAGGTTTGTCCTGTTTCGATGGAAAATCTTTCACCAATTATACCAAAGCTCAGGGGCTTGCCGATAATAATATTAGAAGTATTTTCGAAGATAATAAAGGACGCTTATGGTTTGGCACACACAATGGAGGAATATCGCGTTATGACGGAAATTGTGCTGGGAATACTCCTAAATCAAATCAATCTCATTTATTTGTAAACTATTCTATAGAGCAGGGTTTGACTTATAAATCTGTTTTTAGTATAGTGGAAGATAATAATGGAAATCTTTGGATGGGAACATTTGGTGGAGGTATCTTTTGTTATGATGGAAAATCTTTTACCAATTATACCAAAGCTCAAGGATTGGTTTGTGATTATGTAAGGACCATTCACAAAGATATGAATGGAAATCTTTGGATCGGTACCCGTGATGGAGGTTTATCTTTTTTAGAAATAAATTCATTTGATAATCTAGATAAAACAAAAAAGAATAGACAATCACAAATCAAAATATTTACAAATTATTCAACTTTACAAGGGCTTGCAAATAATAATGTAAGAAGCATTCTGGAAGACAAGCAGGGAAATTTATGGTTTAGTACTGGTGGTGGTGGAATATCGCGCTATGATGGAAAATCTTTTATTAATTATACCATTGCCCAAGGACTATCAAACAATTATTTAAGATGTATTTTTGAAGATAAAAACGGAAATCTTTGGTTTGGATCCTGGAATGGAGGAGTGTCTTGTTTTGATGGAAAATCATTCACTACTTATAATATTAATCAGGGTTTACCTAATAATTATGTAAATAGTATTATAGAAGATAAAAAAGGAAATCTTTGGTTTGCAACTGATGCAGAAGGGGTTTCTTGTTATGATGGAAGATCTTTTACTACATATACCTCTTTACAAGGGCTTCCATCTAATTATTTAAAAACATTGTTTCGGGACAAAAAAGGGAATATTTGGATTGGTACTGGTGGTGCGGGTGTTTCTTATTTCGATGGAAAGTGTTTTACAAATTACTCAACCGAACAAGGACTGGCAAACAATACAGTTATCTCTATTGCTGAAGATAAATATGGCTATATATGGCTTGGTACAGATGGAGGTGGCGTATCACGATTTAATGGGAATAATTCAAATCAATTACAAGAAAAATATTTTACCAATTATACTACAGATAATGGTCTGGCAAATAACAATGTTTATAGTATTACAGTTGATAAAATTGGAAATATCTGGTTTGGTACAATTGGTGGTGGAATAAGCCGTTTACTGGTAAAAGATTTAGATAAGTTATACGATAAACCATATAACAAACCAAACAATGCTGAAATAAATTTAAAAAACATTTCTTCCAAATCAGGCTTATCCAGCGATGTAATTAATGGTATCATTGAAGATGCAGAAGGGAACATAATTATAGGAACCAACATGGGATTCACTGTTCTTACACCAACAGAAATTGGTAAAGGGGGAAGAATCATTACAGCCGGCGAAGATATTGGGTGGGTAATTAAAATATATAATTCAAAAACAGGATATCCTGTAAAAGACATAAACGGAGGCTGCAATAACAAAGGAGCAATGTACTGCGATAGCAAAGGAATAATTTGGGCTGGAACAGGTTCTGATAAAACTGCTCTTGTTCGGTTCAACCTAAAAGAAATTCATAAAAATAAAGAAGTACCAACAGTTGTTTTGCAAAGCATTAAGGTAAATAATGAAAACATCAGCTGGTATAACCTTAAAAGAGAAAAAAGAAATAATGACAGCCTTGCTCAACTTAATGAAGAAATTCTAATTTTCGGAAAACCTCTTTCGAATTTAGAACGAAACAACATGTATGATAAATTTAAGAATATTAAATTTGATAAAATCACAAGGTTTTATCCAATACCTGAAAATTTAGTTCTTCCATACACAAATAACAATATTACATTTGAGTATGCAGCAATAGAACCAGCCCGACCTTACCTGGTAAAATATCAATACATTTTAGAAGGTTATGATAAAGAGTGGAATCCGGTAACCAACAAAACATCTGCTTCATTTGGTAATATTACTGAAGGCACATATACTTTTAAACTCAAAGCATGTAACCCCGATAATATTTGGAGCGAACCAATTGTATATACATTCAAAGTATCGCCACCATGGTATCGTAATTGGTGGATGTACCCTATTTATGTTGCATTATTTGTTATTGCAATCTGGAGCTTTATCAAAAGAAGAGAAATAAATCTCAATAAAGAAAAGGAAAGCCTCGAAGAAAAAGTGAACATGCGAACTGCTCAGTTGCAGAAGGCAAATGAAGAAATCAAACAGAATATAGCTATTGTAGAAAAAACTGCTCAGATAAAACAGCAATTCCTTGCAAACATGAGCCATGAAATTAGAACACCGATGAATGTTATCATGGGAATGCTAAATATGATGAACAAAACAAATCTTAACGAAACCCAGGTTGACTATATACAAACCATACAAGCTGCATCTGAAAATTTACTATATATAATAAACGATATCCTTGATTTAAACAAAATAGAAGCTGGTAAATTGGTAATAAAACAAAGTACCATTGATATTTTTGAAACAGCCAGAAAAATAAAAAAACTATTTGAAGAAACAGCCAATACTAAAAACATTGAATTTGTTGTGAATACTTCAGACAATATAATTCAATATATTAAAGCAGATGAAAAAAGAATAATTCAAATTGCAAGTAATCTTATTTCAAATGCTTTTAAATTTACAAAATAAGGTATTATTAAAGTTAATATTTCTGTTGCTAACCAAAACAAAGAAAAAGTGGTTTTTTTGATAGAAGTTTTTGATTCTGGAATTGGAATAAAGGAAGAAGATCAGAAAAAATTATTTACCAAATTTAGTCAGTTAGATAATACGTTAACCAGAAGTCACGAAGGTACTGGTTTGGGGTTAGCAATATCAAAAGAGCTTGCAGAACTAATGGGTGGCGAAGTTGGTTTAAACAGTGAATATCAAAAGGGCAGTACTTTTTGGTTTACTTTTAATGCTATTGCTTCAAATGATTCTGATTATGTTTCAATGAAAACATTATCAAAAAAAATCAAAGAAATGAATTTCAACTTAACTGTGCTTTTGGTTGAAGACAAGTATGTTAATCAAAAAGTAGAATCCCTTATACTCAAAAATATCGGATGCACTGTTATTGTTGCAAATAATGGGAAAGAAGCTGTAAATTTGTTTACAGCTGGAAATAAATTCGATATTGTTTTTATGGATATTCAGATGCCAGTTATGGATGGTGTAGAAGCTGTTAGTATATTGAGAAAAAATTTTGAAAACCTTCCTCCTATTATCGGGTTGAGTGCCAATGCGCTTGAAGGTGATGCTGAAAGATATATCAGTTTAGGAATGGATGATTACATTTCAAAACCATTTACAACTGACCAAATCAGAGAAACATTATTTAAATGGAGCAATTATACTAAAAACAAATAATACTTTCCTTTTAATCAGATCAAATAAAATCTTGAGGTTTTATTGTCTCGAACTCAGGTTCGTAATTAAATTAATAATCCGTTGGCTAAAGCCAAGGGCAAAATGATTTCTAACCGTCCCTCTCCAATGGAGAGGGCGTAGAAAAACAAGTGGTTCTTTCAATTAAATAGATTTTATCTCTGCAACTAACTTCTGCAAAGTAGCTTTAGCATCCCCAAAAAGCATTCTGTTTTTGGCATGATAGAACAAATCATTTTCGATAGCAGCATATCCTTTTGCCATGGAACGTTTCATTACAATTACATTTTTTGCATCCCATGCTTTTATAACCGGCATGCCATAAATAGGACTACTTGGATCTGTTTCGGCAGCTGGGTTAACCACATCATTAGCACCAATAACTATCACCACATCAGTATTGCTCATTTCGTTATTTACATCATCCATTTCCACCAATTTCTCATAAGGAACATCTGCTTCGGCAAGCAATACGTTCATATGGCCCGGCATACGACCAGCCACAGGGTGAATACCATATTTTACTTCTACACCTTTGCTCTCAAGCAGATTATCCAATTCATGACATAAATGTTGTGCCTGTGCCACAGCCAAACCATAACCAGGGATAATATAAACTTTTTGAGAATAACTCAACAAAATAGAAGCATCGCTTAAACTGATTTCTTTTACATTCTTATCACCCGATTGTGCTGAACCTTCTGCACTTACTCCGAAAGCGCCAATAATAACATTCAGTAAAGAACGGTTCATGGCTTTGCACATTAATATGGTAAGGATAGTTCCAGAAGAGCCAACAAGTATGCCACCGGTTAACATAGCCTGGTTGTTATATAAGAAACCACCCATGGCAGCAGCCACCCCAGTGAAAGAATTTAATAAAGAAATTACAACAGGCATATCAGCCCCTCCAATTGGCATTACAAAAGTTACACCATAAATGAGTGCAGCAATGGCAAATAAATAGATAATCATATTATTTCCTTCAACCGGTTTAAGGGCCATAATAAATACAACAGCAGCCAAAAGCAATAACAAAAAACTAAGATTGATGATACGTAAAATAGGATGTTTAATATCCCCAATACGACCATCGAGTTTGCCAAAAGCGATCATACTGCCTGCAAATGAAACACCTCCAATCATAAGGGCTAATAAAATAGCAATTGCTTCTCCGTTAAACATATTATTAGCTCCTGCAGCGGCAAACATCGTCTGCATTTTAGGAAATTCCATCAATGATATTAAAGCAGCACAGGCTCCACCCATTCCATTGAAGATAGAAACCATTTGGGGCATCGCAGTCATCTTAACTTTTTTAGAAGAATACCAGCCGATAAAAGTACCAATAGCCAGTGCAACAACAATCCATATAATATTCCCAATACCCTGTCCTTCTTTTTTATGAAAGAGAATGGTAAACAAAATAGCAGCGGTCATCCCGGCAGCAGCCCAAAGATTACCTGCCCTTGCAGTATCGGGATGACTTAGTTTTTTTAAACCAAGAATAAATAATATTGAAGCCAATAGATAAGAAATTTCTAATACGGAAATTTCTGTTGAAAATAGATGTTCCATGTTTCGTCCTCCTTATTTATTAGGTTTATCTATTTTCTTTTTCTTAAACATCTCGAGCATGCGATCGGTTACAACAAATCCACCGACTACATTCAGTGTTCCGAGAATAACTGCAATAAATCCCAATACAAGAGAAAGGGTATCTTCGGCATGACCCATCACAATAATGGCACCTATGATAACCACACCGTGGATGGCATTGGAACCAGACATCAAAGGAGTGTGCAAAACAGCAGGAACGTGCGATATTACCTCTATTCCGAGGAATATCGACAATATGATTATAAATATTGCTTCTTTATATTCTAAGAAAAACTTTAATATTTCTTCCATGATTTCTATGTTTTATTGGTTAATAAATGATTTTATACGTTCGTGAACAATTTCTTTGTTAAAAGTAACAGCAGTACCTTTAACAATATCGTCCTCCCAATTTAGATTAAGTTCACCCTCTTTGGTGATCATAAGTTTAAGAAAGTTTATTACATTTTTACCGAACATTTTACTGGCATCGGTTGGCAAATCTACTGCAAAAAATGAGTTGCCAATTATCTTAACTCCATGATGAATGATTGTTTCATCATTCTTGGTTAACTCACAATTACCACCCGTAGAAGCAGCAATGTCGATGATCACTGAACCCGGTTTCATTGCATCAACTGTTTCTTTTTTGATCAGTAAAGGTGCCTTTTTACCTGGAATTTGTGCGGTACAAATAACAACATCTGATTTTATCGCATGGTCATGAATAGCTTGTGCCTGTTTTTGTTTAAACTCCTCAGTTTGTTCCACTGCATAACCACCGGCTGCCTTATCATCAATAGCACCTTCCACATCAACAAATTTCCCGCCCAGGCCCATAACTTCTTCTTTAACAGCAGCACGAACATCAAAAACCTCCACCACAGCTCCAAGTTTTCTGGAAGTTGCCAAAGCTTGTAAACCAGCAACACCTGCTCCCATAATAAGTACTTTAGCCGGAGTAATGGTTCCTGCAGCAGTCATAAACATGGGGAAGAATTTATTCAAATTATTGGCAGCGGTTAAGACTGCTTTATAACCAGCTGCTGTTGCCATAGAGGATAAAATATCCATTGCCTGTGCCCTCGATGTTCTTGGTATTACGTCGAGACTAAAACTTGTTATGTTCTTAGCAGCCAATTCTTTTATCAGATCTGTATTAAAATAAGGATTAAGAATAGCCAAAAGCACCTGACCTTCTTTAAGTTTTGGAAGGTCTTCCTTTTCGGGAGTATTGATTTTAATTAATAATTGAGATTTTGAAATTACATTATCCCTGGTATCTATTTCAGCACCAGCTTTAACATAATCCTCGTCAAAAGCAAAGGCCCCCTCTCCGGCACCTTTTTCAACAACTATTTTGGCTTTAAGACCGACAAGAGTTGCAACACTTTCGGGTAAAAGAGCAACTCTTTTTTCTTTTTCTTTTAAAAGTCCTATTATCATGTTTTTAGGTTTTAGTTGATATTATATTTAATGTTAAAAGTGCCTAGAGTTTGAAGTGCCTAAAATTCTACAATCTAATAAAGGTTTCAATCTCCGGCAAAATAAATTCCTTTTAGTGGAGTCCCTTCACTCAAATTATAGGTTGCAAAACCAATCCATCCAACAAGACCGAAAGGTGTTTTCACTAGAAAATATTCCATACCTCCAAAATTCTGGATGTATTCAGCCAATAAAACTTCTACTTCTGTATTTATAGGAACATTACCAACAATTTCTTTTTGCGATTTGTCAGTATAAAGTGTAATTGCTTTGGTGGTTACTGTTTTAAGTCCGACATAATAAAAGGGTTGTTTTACTTCAACAAAGCTTTTGCCATCATAATAATACTTGCTCCTTTTATTAAAAGAAGTATTGGCATGTCCGGTGGTATAAACATAACTATTTCCAGGTAAAAAAAGTTCTGTTCCTCCAATGGATTCAATTTGCTCACCATCGCTATTGATAAAAATAAAATTGGGATCATCGCTTGGCCCATTTGAAAACAAAACAGAAATGGCCTTGGGATTATTTTCTCCTATTTTCATCTGAAGCACCAGAATTACACCTTCATAGTCCTCTTCTGCTTTGGTATAAAAAGGATCATTTTTTGACAGATCCACACATGATTTATTTACCACAACAACACCTGATTTGGGATAATGTACAATTATTCCATCAGTAATGTTTAGTGTTTGAAGATTTGCAAAAGTGGAAATATTCTGCTCTCCTTGTGCCATAGAAATAGCAGATGAAATAAGTGCAATAAAAAGAATAAAAATTGTTCTCATCATGAATTTATATTTAAACATTAACGAAAACGAAGGTATGTATTATAAATAAGAATAAAAACAGATTATTCTAATATCTGAAATCTATTGTTTATTAATTTTTTAAATATTTGGATTCCAAAATTAATTTTCTCTTAAAACATATTCGTCATATTCTACTTCAAAACGTAATTTATGCTTTGCTTCTTCCTGAGCAAGATTTAACAAAACGTTTTTAAGTGCTTCATTATTTGCAATAGTGGCAAGACTAGAATAGAGTCTGAATGCTGATTTTTCTTTTTTCATTGCCAATATTAACGCATCCTGATAAGTCATATCTGGTGTAGGTTTAACATTGTCAAGGTATTCTTCCATTTTTAAATCAGCAATATTTTCATTTTTAAATGAGCTTGCTATACCTTCTTCTTTAATTTTTATCAGTTTCACTTTATGACCAAGTTCTTCCTTGGCAAAACCTTCAAAAATAATTTTCATTTCTTTATTTGAAAGTTTAGCGGCAAGATTCATATAAAAATCGAAGGCTTCTTGTTCTGCATCTATGGCAAAATCCAAGACTTTGTCAATATTATTTAATTGTAACATCGTTTTAATTTTAATAGTTAATTAAAAAATTATTATTCAATAAATGCCTGATTAAATTCTTCCTCAAAAGTTTTAACCAAAGCATCACATCCAAAGTTAAACATTCTATTTGAATTATCTTCATTTGTAAAAACAAAATGCTTATTATCAGATTCTTCATCAGGTAATAATGATATTATTTCCATCATAACATCTTCCACATCCGTTAATCCGTTTGATTCAAATTTATTTAAAAGTTTAATCAATTGTCTGTATGAAGGGTATTCGATATTTGTTTCTTTTGAAGCTTCAAATTTCTGATAAACTTTCTGTGTATTGGTAAAACTTCCGCCTTGTTCAAAGGGGAATGAAGAAGGCAAAACTAAATTTGCTTTTTGAGCAGTTTCTGTTAAGAAATAATCCTGAACCATTAAAAATTCAGTATTATTAAACCATTTTGAAACTAAGACTTTATCAATAGCACAACCAATTGGGTCTTCACCAAAAATAAATATGTTTTTCACATTTCCTTTTTCTAATAAAAGTCTTTGTTGCTCATTAAATTTAGCAGGAATGGAGTTAACATTCCATTTTTCTTTCATTTTCTTTTGTATGGATTCATCTGTTATAGTGACTCCTCCTACTCCAATGTTTGAAAAAACACCCATGTCAAAAAGCCCCTGAGAATTGTTTTTCTCTTTTAAGGAAACAAGACCATTTGATGTTTTGCCTAATTTACCGGTAATCATTGCCAGATTAAAGAGCTCGTAACTTGTATTTGCAGACACTTCCTTTTCAGAGAAAACAATAATTGCATTCATTTGCTTATTATAGTCATTGGCAAAGTTCTTTATGTTCTCTTTGGAAAGACCAGCATTTTTACACAAATCTTCATATTCTTCAGCAATTAGTGATTGCTTATATTCATCAAAATCAATACAATTGTCATTTATAAACAATTTATTTTCCAGCTTATTTGAAACCAAATAATGATTAACTGCCTTAATAAAATAATAGTACGATTTAATTTGAATAAGGCTATCAACTTTATGTTTCATAGCAGAGTCACTATGAATGGTAATTAATTCAAGAGGAATTTCTTTACGGAAATGATTATTCTGTATAATAAACCCAGCAACTGCATTGTCCATATTAGTTTCGGAACCTATTAAATAAATTTTGCTTGTACCTTTTAAATCTTCAAAAGGGGTATTAAATTTAGAGTTCAACATGTAACCCATACCTCTTTCTAAATAGTGGAAACTGGAAATATTGTTGGTTTTAGCACCAATTCTTGCTAATTTTTGAACAAGATACATTTCTTCATTTGAGAGTCTCGCTCCAGCGAAAAAAGAATTTTCATCAGCACCAACCTTTTTGATTTTATCAACAATAATATTAAATGCTTCATCAAATTCAATTTCTTTGAATTTACCATTTACTTTCAATAATGGCTTTTTAATCCTATTTAGAGAATTTAAAACATTATAACCAAACTTGGGATATTTGCAAAGATTACCATCCATGTTAACTTTACCCTTGCAACCTGTAACTTTCATAAAATAGTTATTTTTGTAGTGTAGTGAAATTTCACAACCTATAGAACAGTAGTAACAAATAGTTTGAATACTATTTAATTTAAGTGGGCCTGGCTTAAATTTGAAATTTTCGGTAATAGCACCTGTTGGACAAGCAGAAATACAAAGTCCGCAGGATTCGCAAGTAGTATCTTGCAATCTTTCCTGCATACTTGGAGCTACATAAGTATCGAATCCTCTGTTAATAAGTCCTAAAGCATTTGCCCCAACTACTTCACGACAAATACGGATACAACGCGAACATAAAATACACTTATTATTATCAATTTCAATAAAAGGATGTCTGAAATCGACCTCAGATTCTTTGAATTGTCCTTCATAATGTTTCTGATCAGCTTCATATTCTGTTGAGTATTTCTTTAAATCACAGGTAAAATATTCAACGCAACCACATTCTAAACATCGTTGTGCTTCTTTTCTCACAATCTGTTCAGATGCATATCCTAATTCAACTTCTTTGAAATTATTACGCTCATTTGGTTCAAGTGTTGGCATTTCTTCCCTGTTTTGTTTTGCAAATTTTCCAACAAAATCATCCAATAATTGTAGTTTGAAATTTTCTTTTTTGCTAAGAAATTCTTTTCTTTCAGGAACTAGAGGTTGATTAGACAGAAATTGATGACAACTAAGGAATGCAACCTTAGCTTGAGCAATTGCCTGTATTAAAGTAGCAGCACCAGTTACACCATCACCTGCAGCAAATATATTTTCAATTTTAGTTTGCAAAGTAGATGGATCAGCATCTATATCACCCCACTTATTAATAATTAGTTCCCCTTTTTGAGTGTTTTCATTAATATCTTTTAAGAAATCTGCAACAGTTTTTTGGCCAATTGCAGCTAATGCGAAATCTACTTCCACATCTATTTCAGATCCCTTTACCGGAACTGGTCTGCGCCTGCCTGATGCATCTGGTTCACCCAATTCCATTTTTATGCATTTAATAGATTTAAGCTTTCCCTGTTCATCTTTGTTTACTTTAACCGGGGCTGTCAAAAACATATATTCAACACCTTCTAACTTAGACTCATGAATTTCAATAGGATTAGCAGGCATTTCATTTTCTGTTCTACGATAGATAACCATTACTTTTTTAGCACCACAACGAAGAGATGATCTACAACAATCCATAGCCGTGTTCCCACCACCGATAACTGCTATTGTTTTCCCTGAGAAATCATATTTCTTTCCAGATAATTCCATTTTTTTGAGGAAATCAATACCAGAAAACACATTTTCAGCATCATCACCTTCGCAACCGATGGAAGTACCGCCTTGACAACCAATTGCCAAAATGGTAGCATCGTATTTTGATTCAATGTTTTTATAGCTGATGTTTTCACCCAAACGTTGATTATAAAATATTTTAGCACCAAGTTCGGTAATGTTATCCACTTCCTTTTGGAGCAAATCATTTGGGAGGCGATATTCAGGAATGCCATATCTAAGCCATCCACCTGCCTTGGGACTTGCTTCATAAATATCCACCTGATGCCCTTCTTTTAATAGAAAAAAAGCTGATGATAAACCTGCAGGTCCTGCACCTATAACAGCTACTTTTTTACCTGTAGAAGATTTTATTTTAGGAATATATTTATCAGGGGAATCAATATCATAATCAGCAGCAAATCGTTTCATATAATCAATTCCCACTGCTGCATTTTCTCCTAAAAGACCACGTCGACAAGCAACTTCGCATGGACGAACACAAACTCTACCACATATTGCAGGCAAAGGATTGGTTTCCTTTATTAAAGCAACAGCATCGTGATACATTCCTTTTTCTATCAATGAAATATATCCTTGAACATCCACACCTGCAGGACAAGTTTGTTTGCAGGGACCCATACAATCAGCATAGTGATTACTTAAGAGTAAATCCAATGCGGTTTTACGAGCTTTAATAACTTTTGTGCTTTTTGTTTCTATCTTCATTCCTTCAGTTATCAATGTAGAACATGCTGGTTGAAGCGTTTTCATTCCTTCAATTTCAACAACACAGACATAACACGAAGAAAAAGGTTCCAGACGATCATCATTACATAAAGTTGGGATTTCAATACCATTTCTTTTAGCAAGAGTAAGAATGCTTTCGTCTTTGTTTCCTTTAACAGGCTTACCGTTTAATATAACATTTAGTTCGTTCATGTTTCTATTTAGTTTTTTCCTATTTTTAATATAATTTACCTAACAGTAATTGCTTCAAATTTGCATTTTGAAAAACACATACCACACTTGATACACATTTCCTGTTTTATTACATGAATTAATTTACGTTCTCCATCAATAGCATCAACAGGGCAAACTTTTTTACATAACATACAACCAGTGCATTTATCTGGTATAATTTCAAATGTAAGTAACGCTTTACAACTCTTCGAAGGACATTTTTTATCCCGAATATGTGCTTCATATTCATCCTTGAAATATTTTATAGTAGTAAGAACTGGATTGGGAGCTGTTTGTCCCAATCCACAAAGAGAACTATCCTTAATCTGATTTGAAAGTTCAATAAGTGTATCAATATCACTTTCCTTTCCTTCACCTTCGGTAATTCTGGTTAATATTTCGAGCATACGCTGTGTTCCTATTCTGCAAAAAGTACATTTTCCACATGATTCTTTTTTGGTGAAATCAAGAAAGAATCTTGCCATATCAACCATACATGTGGTTTCGTCCATCACCACCATTCCTCCAGAACCCATAATGGCACCAGTAGCATTTACAGAATCGTAATCAACTATTGTATCTGCAAGATATTCTGGAATACATCCACCAGAAGGACCACCCAACTGAACTGCTTTGAATTTTTTATCATTTATAATTCCTCCACCTAGTTTAAATACAATATCTCTTATTGTAATTCCCATGGGAACTTCAACCAAACCACCGTTTTTAATCTTTCCTGTCAAAGCAAATACTTTTGTTCCTTTGCTTTTTTCAGTACCATATTTTGCAAATGCAGTAGCCCCATTTAGTATGATCCAAGGTATATTTGCAAAAGTTTCAACATTATTAATATTCGTTGGCTTTCTCCATAATCCTGAAGCAGCAGGAAAAGGTGGGCGTTTACGAGGCATTCCTCTTTGACCTTCAATAGATGCGATTAATGCTGTTTCTTCTCCACAAACAAAAGCACCAGCACCTTCTTTTATGTGAATATCAAAATCAAACCCTTCAATACCAAAAATATTTTTACCCAGATACCCTTTCTTACGGGCTTGGTCCATTGCTATATTTAATCTTTTAATTGCAAGAGGATATTCAGCTCTGCAATATATCCATCCTTCAGAAGCTTCAATGGCATACGCCCCGATTATCATACCTTCTAAAACAGAGTGAGGATCTCCTTCCAATACGGAGCGATCCATAAAAGCACCAGGATCACCTTCGTCAGCATTACAAATAATGTATTTAATATCTGATTTATTATTATTGGCAAAACGCCATTTCAAGCCTGTAGAGAAACCTCCACCGCCACGACCTCTTAATCCGGAGTCCATGACAGTTTGTATAACTTCTGTTCTTGATATATTTTGTGTACTTATTTTTTCAATTGATTTATAGCCATTTCTTGCCTGATATTCTTCTATAGACTCAGGATCCATATAACCACAATTACGCAAAGCTATTTTAACCTGTCCTTCAAAGAAATTTTTATCTTTTGTTACAAATAAATCCGTTTTTACAACATATTCTTTTATAGGTGTGGCATTTTGAATATGTTTTTCAAGAATTTCAGTTGCTGTTGCTTCTGTAACATCTCCATAAATGTATGAACCATTATTGTCAATTATTTCTACCAATGGTTCTCTGAAACACATACCAATACAACTTGTTTTTTTTAATTCAAACTGAAGATTCTGGTTTTCCTTTAATTGTTTAATTTTTTCATATACTTTTCCTGCACCTGCTGCTAAACCGCAACTACCTAATCCAACTATTACTTTTGTATTTTCCATGAGTAAGTTGTTTGTTATTTAAAATACTTTATTTATAATAAAATCAATTTTTACAAGGCGTCCCTGTTTCCGTTTCCCTTATTTTGCGTATCACATCAACAGCGGATTTACCTGTGAGTTTTCCAAAAGTATCATTACCTATCATCATTACAGGAGCAAGCGAGCAACAACCAAGACAAGCAACTGATTCGAGTGTAAATAAATTATCTGGCGTAGTTTCTCCATCTTTCACTTTTAATTCTTCTACCAGAGCATCTGTAATTGCAGTAGCATTTTGAACGTGACAGGCTGTCCCGTGACATACTTTTATGATGTGTTTTCCAACTGGATGCAATCGAAATTGAGCATAAAAACTTGCAACACCATACATATCACTTAATTTCAAATCTGTTTCTTTTGCAAGTTTATTGAATGCAGCTCTTGGAATATAACCATAAGTTTCCTGAGTCTTCTGAAGAATAGGAATCATATTGCCCTTTACATTTTTGTATTTGGTAATGATAGGATCAATAAGAGATAAGTCTATATTATCTGACTCCAAAACAACTTCTTCTTTTTTAATTCTTTCTATACGCATATAAGACTATGTTAATTTTTGTGAAAAGTAAAAAAAAAAATCTATTTAAAACAAAATTTTCAAACAACTTATTTTTTAAAATAAATTTGTTTAACTCGATTATTTTTTTATAACTATTTTATAAAAAAACACCCATAATATTAAAAATTAAGGGTGCTTTCAATCGTAAGGCATTATAAATTTTATTTGAGTATTAGCGCACTCTTTCTATTCATTTTAATTTGGAAAACGCCATTGTTAACAGAAATTTTTTCTCCGGTAAGTTGACAAGTTAATATAGCATAATCAAGCATTTCTTTAACTCTACCCGGAACCTGATCGTTGGAAATAATTGGTATTCTCAAAGGATCAGACATATCTAACCAGCCATTGTGGATAACAGTAATTATTACATTATCCTCTATATATCTTAAAAATGCCAATACAAAACTATCAACATACAAGCAAACAAAATTACCACAAGTAAGTGCATCATTTGTTTTTCTGATTTTAATAAGTTTCTGGGTATGTTCGAATAATTCTTTTTCAAATTGATAATTAGGTTTAACATTATATTTGGCATCAAATAAACTCCAATCAAAGTCTCTGCGATTATCCGGATCTCCCCATCCTTCCATCCCATATTCTGTTCCATAATAAATTTGTGGTATTCCCCTTATGGTAAATAAAAATGATAATGCAAGTTTTAAAATCCAAACAGCACGTTCTCTGTTTTCTTCGCCCCCAACATACTTCAATGCAAGGCTCATAAAGCGTGCTTCCAAATCATGATTATCAAGTAAGGTTACTAATTTATTGTGGTTTGTATAGTGGGTATCTCTTTCTAAAATGCCAGTGCCAGAATTAAAAGGGGTAACAAATGTAGTTAACGGATTTCCGTATATAAAAACATTTTTAATTGCCATTTGCATTGGAAAATCAAATAAACCATCAAAAGCAAAATTTTCTTGATATTGGGATATTGAATCAATATCAAATTCTAAAACTTCACCAATAAGACTTACATCTGGATGATCGCCTTTAACCTGATTTTTAAAATGAGTCCAGAATACTTTTTCTACGTGGCGGGCTGTATCCATTCTTATAGCATCAATCCCTGTTTCTTCAATCCAAGAAAGTATTGTTGTAATATGATAATCTGATACATCAATCATATCGAGATTAAAGTCGGGTAGCCCTGACAATTGCCCTTTAATTGTATCAGAACCAGAGTCCATTTGCAAATTAAACCACTCTTTTTTAATTGGTGTTGGATTTGGTTCTCCAGTTAATGTAGGATGGCTATAACCGGTATGATTTACTACCATGTCCAATACTATTTTTAAGCCATTACGATGCACCTCATCAACAAAATCTTTTAAATAATATTTGCTTCCTTTTTCATATTTCCCGTTATCAATATAAAGGTGTGGGTCAACTGCATTAAAATCTAAAGTCCAGTAACCATGATAACCAGTTTCATCGGGAGAAATGCTTGGCGTTTGTAAATATACCGGAGTAATCCACACTGCTGTTACACCAAGTTTTTTTAGATAAGGTAATTTTTCTATTAACCCATCAAAATTTCCACCATGAAAAGCACGGGGTTTTGATTTGTCCACATCTTTTATATCCGGATTGTGTTTTCCATAAAATCTATCTGTTAACACAAAATAGATTACATCGTCTTGATTAATTGCCATAACAGTGCCCTTTCTTGTTTTATGTGTTTAATCGAAATTTATCATTCAAATATAATTAAAAAATTTAAATTTATTATTAAAATTTTATTTAACTCTTACTTTTCTACTTATTGTATCATATATACTATATATATTATCTTGATTTTTTTATTTATTTATTATAAGAGCTTCTAAAAATTAGATTTTTTGAGGTGGACAAAATTTTAAAACCGGAGTTTACATTAGTAAATGAGGATTTTAAAATTGAAGTCCAACGAAGAAAAAGCAATTTATAGAAGTCCCGTTATAAATTTAATTTTTTCTTTATATCAGCAGGGATTACATCTTTATGAACAAGTATTGCAACGGTTTTCAATCGGACAAAAGAATCGGACATGTACAAAAATCCACCAATAGAATTTGATTTTATTCCCCAAGAGTTTTTTACATAATAATAAATAGTGCCTTTTTCGTCTTTAACCATTCCGACAAAATGCATCAGATGATCGTCGGTTGTAGAATAATTATTAAAACAGTCCTGACGCATTTGTTGGGTTACCTTTTTTTCTGATTCAGGATATTCAAATATACTTTCTTTTTGTTCAGTGCTTCTGTCATCCCAATTGAGCAATGGCAAAACTGCAACCGTTTTCTTATGTTTAAATTCCTTTTCGCTAACATCTCCATCCCAACAAACAGAATAGCCTTTTTTTAATGAATTTTCAATTATAAACATTAGTTCATCAATGGGCAGATTATAATATTCCCAACTTGACCAGTTGTCGGGAATTTCTAATACAAATTTTGAATAAAATGGATGATGAGAATAGGATGTTAATTCAACATAATCATCAGGATTAATTCCAACAACATCTGTAGAAAATGTTTTTGGATTATATTTCTTATTTTTTAAATCAAAAGACGCTGGTTTTTGTCCAAGGTAAGCTTTGAGGATTCCGTCAATTGCTTCTTTCCAATTTGGTTTTATTGTACCGTCTTTTTTTGCTATGCTGGATATTGCAGCCTTCAACATATCGTCCATATCAGAATGATCTGGTAATATTTCCTCCTCATTAAGACCACTATAGATATCTTCTGGCAAAGCACCAAATAACTTAAGTACATTCATAACATCATGAGCCTGGCCACCGCAACTAAATGAATAGTTGCCATGCATACGAACATATTTCTCAGCTTTGAGAAGATAATTCTGATAAATAAAAAAAGCTTCTGAAATATTCATTGAATCTTTGCCTACCCTCAGCATTTCGGTTTCAATGAAAGAAGTTGCGGCATAGCTCCAACAGGTTCCGGTTTGTGCCTGACTCTTAACTGAGGTAGTTTTTACTTCATTAATCTTTTCGAATATGTAACCTTTTGGTTTTTCTTGAGCAAAAAGTGAGTTTAAAGCTACGTTGAATAATAAAAAGCTTATAACAATTATTGCTTTTCGACTATTTTTATTCATAAATCTCATTTTTTTATTAAATTAATATTATTTGGTTGTAAATTTAGTATAAAAAAACCTAAAATTATTAATGTTTGCTATGATAAATTATACCAAGTTGCGTTCTAATATAGAATAATTTATTATCTTTGCTTAAAA